>DXSD01000073.1 GCA_019410665.1 Fusobacterium sp. | reverse complement strand
ATATAGAAAGAAATAATTTTAAGATAATAGGAGATTCTTTAGAGTTTTCTTCAACGGCAACACTTTTTTTAGGAAAGGGTGCAGGAGGATATATGGAAATATTAATTCCAGTAAGATAAAAAGTTGGCTAAACTTTAGGCAAAAAAGTATAACAAATTGCTCTACTTTTACCTTGAAAAAACTATACAAAAGTAGTATAGTATCAGTAACAAAATGAAATTTAGGGAGGCAATGAAGTGAGTAAAATCGTAGTAGTAGGAGCAAACCATGCAGGAACAGCTGCAATAAATACAATATTAGGAAATTATCCAGAAAATGAGGTTGTAATATTTGATAGAAATTCAAATATTAGTTTTTTAGGGTGTGGAATGGCTCTGTGGATAGGAAAGCAAATTGCAGGAGCAGAGGGATTGTTCTATTGTTCAAAAGAAGTGTTTGAATCAAAGGGTGCAAAAGTGCATATGGAAACTGAAGTAGAGAAAATTGATTTTCAAAAGAAGATAGTATATGCAACAGGAAAAAATGGAGAAAAGTATGAAGAGACTTATGATAAGTTAATACTTTCCACAGGATCTCTACCAATTGACTTAAATATACCTGGAAAAGATTTAGAAAATGTTCAATTTGTAAAATTGTATCAACATGCTGAGGATGTAATAAAAAAATTAGAAAGCAAAGATTTTCAAAATATAGTGGTAGTAGGAGCAGGTTATATAGGTGTAGAACTAGCTGAAGCATTCCAAAGAATAGGAAAAAATGTAGAGCTAATAGATTTAGTAGATAGTTGTTTATCTGGTTACTATGATAAAGAGTTCAGAGATTTAATGAATAAAAATTTAGCTGATAATGGAATCAAGTTAAATTATGGAGAAAAAGTTCTTGAAATAAAAGGAAATGGAAAAGTTGAAGAGGTAGTAACTGATAAAAAATCATATAAAGCTGATATGGTAATCTTAGCAGTTGGATTTGTACCAAACAATAAACTTGGAAAAGATAGTTTAGAGTTATTTAAAAATGGAGCTTATAAAGTTGATTTAACTCAAAAAACAAATATTGAGGATGTTTATGCAATAGGAGATTGTGCTACTGTATATGATAACTCTATAAAGGATACTAACTACATAGCATTGGCTACTAATGCTGTAAGATCAGGAATAGTAGCTGCTCACAATGTATGTGGAACAAAACTAGAAAGTATAGGTGTCCAAGGTTCTAACGGAATATCTATATATGGATTGAATATGGTTTCTACAGGATTAACTTTAGAAAAAGCTAAAAAATTAGGGTATAATGCTGTGTCAACTGGATATGAAGATCTACAAAAACCAGGATTTATAGAGCATAATAATGATAAAGTTATGATAAGTATAGTTTATGATATGGAGACAAGAAGAGTTTTAGGAGCTCAAATGGCTTCAAAACAAGATATATCTATGGGAATTCATATGTTTTCATTGGCAGTACAAGAGGGAGTAACTATAGATAAATTGAAATTGTTAGATATATTCTTCTTACCTCACTTTAATCAACCATATAATTATATAACTATGGCTGCTTTAGGAGCTAAGTAGAATAAATAAGCTAGGAGAGGAGTATATTCATTTAAAGAATATATTTTTCTCCTAATTTCTATATTGACAATTGTTTAAATTTATACTATACTTATCCTAAGAAATAAAAAAGGAGGTTATCAATATGTCTAATATAAAAGCACAATATTGGTGGTGGAGCTATATAGAAAAATTAGATAAATTATTAAATAATGTTAGATGTTGGCTTTTGTCTATTGATAACATATCTCTTTCTATGTAACTCGAAAAAAATGTGATTTAAGTATTTCTAGTTACTAGAGATATTTAGATTTGGATATTTTGTATATTAAAGCAGTCTAGCAGACTGCTTTTTTTATTTAGAAAAAGGAGAGGATAAAATGGAAGAAACAAGAGAATTATGGAACAGCAGAAAAGGTTTTATCTATGCAGCTGTGGGAGCAGCGATAGGATTAGGAAATTTATGGAGATTTCCATTTCAGGCATATAAAAATGGTGGTGGGGCTTTTTTCCTTCCATATATAGTTGCTCTTTTTACTTGTGGAATACCGCTTATGATACTTGAGTATCAGCTTGGAAGAAGTGTAAGAGGAGGTTCTACAAAAGCTTTTAGAATCTTAGGGAAAAAATATGAATGGTTTGGATGGCTTCAAGTTATGATTCCAATAATAGTAATGATGTTTTATTGTACTATTATTTCAGTGTCAGTTGTTTTTATGGTGTGGTCATTAGGACATGCTTTTGGAATAATAAATTGGATGTCAGATCCAGGAAAATTAATGGGAGTTATAGCAGGGAGTGCAAATGGAGCTTTTGATTTTAGTGCTGGAATAAGTAAATATATGTTGGTATTTATTTTAGTAGTATGGTTAGGAAACTGGATAATTGTAAAGAAGGGTATTGCCAGTGGTATAGAAAAGTGTTCAAAAGTGATTACTCCTCTATTGATAGTTTTGATGTTATTATTTATGTTTAACTCTTTGAGATTAAAGGGAGCAACAATAGGGTTAAATGCTCTATTTACTCCAGATTTTAGTAAAATTTTAAATCCTAGTATATGGGTAGCTGCCTATGCTCAAGTATTTTTTTCTACTACATTAGCAGTTGGAGTTATGATAGCTTATGGATCATATATTCCAGCTAAATGGGACATAGTAAACAGTTCTTTTATAACAGTATTAGCTAATGCTTCTTTTGATATAATTTCAGGAATAACAGTATTTTCAACATTAGGTTATTTAGTAAATAGTATAGGAAGTGATTTTAATTCCTTTGGAAATGGTGCTGGAATAGCTTTTATAGCCTTTCCAATAGCTATATCAACAATAACAAGTAATCAATTACTACAAGGTATAATAGGATTTGTATTTTTCTTTTGCTTGTTTATAGCTGGACTTTCTTCAAGCATATCTATGCTGGAAGCTTTTACAACAGGAGCTTTAGATAAGTTTAAGATAAAAAGAGAAAAGGTTGTAACTATAATATCAATAATTGGATTAGTAGGAAGTGCGTGTTTTTCAACTTATGCAGGATTTAATTATATTTTAGATATTGTAGATTCTCATGTAGGAAATTATATAATAGCTAGTTTAGGACTTGTAGAGACAATATTAGTTTGTAAATATTATGGTATAGAAAAAATAAGAATAGAAGCTAATATGAGTTCTGATTTTAAAATAGGAAAATGGTTTGATATTTTATTAAAATATGTCACTCCTATTCTTTTAGGAATAACTGTAGTAACTAATTTAATAAAAGGGATAAAAGAGATGACACCAGAAAATTTGGTTTTTGGTTGGGGAACTATATTGATAATGGTGATAAGTGCAACGATTTTTTATAGAAAAAATTGGGAGAAAAAAGAAGAAAGATAGGTGATATTATGAATATAAGTGCAATGGTGATGATGGGAATAGGGTGTTTTATAGTTTGGGGAGGACTTGTTGTAGCTATAGGAATAAGTTTAAAAAAGGAAAAAAGAGGATAAAGGCGAAGAGGATGGCAACTATTAGTGGGTAATAGTACCATCCTCTTCTTTATATAAAATATTTAGGTTAGGGGCTAATTAATTTGTAGCTCTCTTTTTAGCTAACATAAGAACTACAATAACTCCAATAATTCCCACTGGGAAAGCAACAATCCAAGATTTAGTATATCCAATTAATACATAAGAAACAAATGAGATAGCTGCAACTGTAAGAGCATAAGGTAATTGAGTATAAACGTGTGCAACGTGATTACATTGAGCTCCAGCAGAAGCCATTATAGTTGTGTCTGAAATTGGTGAGCAGTGGTCACCACATACAGCACCAGCCATACAAGCTGATATAGAGATTATCATCATATGAGGATCATGCTCAAATACAGCAACAACTATTGGAATTAATATACCGAATGTTCCCCAAGAAGTTCCTGTTGCAAATGCAAGTCCACAACCTACTAAGAATATGATAGCAGGTAACATATTAACAAGTCCACCAGCTGCATTTTCCATCATTCCAGCAACGTAAGGAGCAGCACCAAGACTATCTGTCATAGCTTTTAATGACCAAGCAAATGTTAATATAAGAATAGCAGGTACCATAGCTTTAAATCCTTCTGGGATACACTCCATACATTGAGTAAAAGAGATAACTCTTCTAGCAACATAGAATATAATAGTACCAGTTATAGCGAATAAACTTCCTAAAGCAAGTCCTACAGAAGCATCACTACCTGAGAACGAGTTAACAAAAGTTTCACCACTAAAGAATCCACCTGTATAAATCATTCCAGTAACACAGCAAATTATTAAAAATATTATAGGAATAACAAGATCTAGAACTGTTCCTTTAGTTTCAACTTCAGTTTCAACTGCTTTCTCTCTTTTTTCACCATCTGAAAAGATATCTCCAGTAGTGATAGCGTTGAATTCATGTTTTCTCATTGGTCCATAATCTACATTTAAAATAGCAATTAATAATAACATAAAAATTGTAAATAATGCATAAAAGTTATAAGGAATAGCTTTTATGAATACAGTGAAACCATCTTCTCCTGGAACAAATCCACTTACTGCAGCTGCCCAAGATGAAACAGGGGCTATGATACAAACAGGTGCGGCAGTAGCATCTATTAAATATGCTAATTTAGCACGAGAAACATTATGTTTATCAGTAACAGGAGACATAACACTTCCAACAGTTAAACAGTTGAAATAGTCATCTATAAAAATTAAACATCCTAAAACTACAGTTGCAAGTTGAGCACCAACACGAGTTTTTATTCTCTTACTTGCCCAAACTCCAAAAGCTCTAGATCCACCAGCTTTGTTCATAAGAGCAACCATTCCCCCAAGAATAACTAGGAAAATTATAATTCCCACATTGTATCCATCACTAAGCACAGCTTTTAATCCATCTTCTAAAACGTGGATAACTGTTCTTTCAAAGGTAAAACCAGAATAAAGAACACCACCAGCTAAAATACCTATAAAAAGCGAGCTATAAACTTCTTTAGTTATAAGTGCTAAGACAATGGCAATGATAGGTGGAACGAGAGCCCAAAAAGTTCCGTATAATTTAGGAACATATTCCGCTTCTTCACTGGCAAATAAAAAGGTAGAAAAAACTACGAAAAGCATGAGAAAAGAAAAACTTCTTTTAAAAAATTTTAGATACATAAATATTCCCCCTTATCCTAAAATAAAAATACGAACCACCAGAGGTAATAAAAGTGGTTCGTACATATACAAAAATAACTTTCAAAAGAAACTTTGAAAAATAACTGATAGCACTCCACTTAATTGTGACAGTACGTTACATCTTCTATAACGTCCCAAGATAATTGAAATTGTGCTTTCAAAAATCTTTCGGCGATGTTCCCTTTCTTGAAAAAAAGTGCACAAACATAACATTTTTCAATAATATTGAATATCGCAACCTCTATCTATGATTAACATATTCTTTGTTGCTCCTATTCTAGTCTTTTTTTTTTAAAATGTCAATAGAAAAATGAAAAAAAATTTTAATTTTCTTATAAAAATACAAACTTACTATATTTTTAGTATGAAATTTGTAAGATATGATGACAAAATTGCACTATATATGGTTCACAAACTTCAAGATTTATGCTAAAATATTAAGAAAAATATTAAAAAATGGAGTGAAAATATGGAAAATAGAAATGTAGTAGATGTATTACTAGAACGTGGATATATCAAGCAATTTACTCATGAAGAGGAAATAAGAGAAGCTTTAGGGAAAGAGAAAGTAACATTTTATATAGGATTTGATCCAACTGCTGATAGTTTACATGTAGGACATTTTATAGCAATGATGTTTATGGCTCATATGCAAAAATTTGGACACAGACCAATTGCATTAGTTGGTGGTGGAACTGCTATGATAGGAGATCCTAGTGGAAGAACTGACATGAGACAAATGATGACTAAGGAAACAATAGCTCATAATGTTGCATGTATAAAAAAGCAAATGGAAAAGTTTATAGATTTTAGTGAAGGAAAAGCTATATTAGAAAATAATGCAGATTGGCTATTAGAACTTAACTATGTTGATTTTATCAGAGATATAGGAGCTCATTTTTCAGTTAATAGAATGCTTGCAGCAGAGTGTTTTAAGCAAAGAATGGAAGCGGGATTATCATTCTTAGAATTTAACTATATGCTTATGCAAGGATATGATTTCTTAGTATTAAATAAAAAACATGGTTGTACTATGCAATTAGGTGGAGATGACCAATGGTCAAATATGATTGCAGGAGTAGAGTTAATAAGAAAAAAAGAGCAAAAATCAGCTTTTGCTATGACTTGTACTCTTCTTACAAATAGTGAAGGAAAGAAAATGGGAAAAACTGCCAAGGGAGCATTATGGTTAGATGCTAATAAAACTACTCCTTATGAGTTTTATCAATATTGGAGAAATGTGGCTGATGCCGATGTAGAAAAGTGTCTAGCACTATTAACTTTCCTACCTATGGATGAAGTTAGAAGATTAGGAGCTTTAGAGGGAGCAGAGATAAACCAAGCTAAAAAGATTTTAGCTTTTGAAGTAACTAAACTTATTCACGGAGAAGAAGAGGCATTAAAAGCACAACAGGGAGCAGAGGGAGCTTTTGGTGGGGGAGATATGAGTAATGTTCCTGCTATTGATTTCCCAAGTGAAAAGTTAGGAGGAGAACTTTTAGATCTATTAGTTGAAAATAAACTTATAAAATCTAAGGGAGAAGGAAGAAAATTAGTTACACAAAATGGTCTTACAGTGGCAGATAGTAAGGTTACAGATTTTGCAATGAAGGTTACAGAAGATTTATTTAAAGATGGAGAATTTGTATTAAAGATAGGGAAGAAAAAGATATTTAGAGTTGTTTTAAAATAATAAAAGGTGGTTTTTTTGGTAGACATAATATTGAGAAAGATGGAGGAAAAAGATATTTCAAATATTTATAAATACATCCATCTAGATTATGTAAAAAAATATTTTCCTGATAAAGAAGAGGAGCAGTGGGAGGCACACAAAAGATGGTACTCTTTTGTGGTAAATTCTCCCACCTATCTTTTTTATACAATTGAAAGTTTAGGAAGAGAGTTTTTAGGTACTGTGAAATTTGAGTTAGTAAGTAAAACAAAAGCTGAGATGAGTATTTACTTAGTAAAAAAAATAAGGGGAAGAGGATATTCTGAAATAGCTATCCATCATAGTATAGAAGAGTTAATATTTGAAAGACCTCAAGTAAAAAAAGTTTGTGCTTACATTTTAGAGGAAAATATCTCTTCTAAAAAATCCTTCTTAAAAAACGGTTTTGTATATAAAGGAAATAAGGATTATATAGGAGTAGAACATCTTTTGTTTGAGAAAAAAATATTGTAAGAGGTAAGGATGACTAAAAAGGAAAAAGTAAAAAAAATACTGGAATTGTTAAATAATAAATTTGGGAAACCAAAGTGTGCTTTAAATTATAATACTCCTTTTGAACTTTTAGTGGCAGTTATACTCTCAGCCCAATGTACAGATGTAAGAGTTAATATAGTAACAGAGGAGATGTATAAAAAGGTTAATACACCAGAACAGTTTTCTAGATTGCCATTAGTAGAGATAGAAGAGATGATTAAAAGTACAGGATTTTATAGAAATAAGGCTAAGAATATAAAATTATGTAGTCAACAACTTTTAGATTTATATAATGGAGAAATTCCACAAGAGATGGAAAAATTAGTTGAATTAGCAGGAGTAGGAAGAAAGACAGCTAACGTTGTAAGAGGGGAAATATGGGGACTTGCTGATGGAATAACAGTAGATACTCATGTAAAAAGACTGACAAATTTAATAGGATTAACTAAAAATGATGATCCAATAAAAATAGAGCAAGATCTGATGAAGATAGTTCCTAAAGAGAGTTGGATAGATTTTTCACATTACTTAATTTTACAAGGAAGGGATAAGTGTATAGCTAGAAGGCCTAAATGTAAAGAGTGTGAAATAAGTGAATATTGTACCTATGGAAAAAAGAAATTAATTCTTGACAAAGTTACTAAAGAATGATATAAATATAAAGTAAGGAAATGTCATTTTACAGGGAGAGGGTAAATATGAAAGTTTATCTAGATAATAATGCAACTACTAAAATGGATAGTGAAGTACTTGATGCTATGATGCCATATTTAACAGAGTATTATGGGAATTCATCAAGTTTACATTTGTTTGGTAGAGAAACTAATGAGGCGTTAACAAAATCAAGAGAAAGTATTGCAAATTTTTTAGGAGCAGTTCCAGATGAGATAATCTTCACTGCTTCAGGTAGTGAATCAGATAACTTAGCTATTAGAGGAATTGCAAGAGCTTATAAAAATAGAGGAAAACATATAATAACAAGTCCTATAGAGCATCCAGCTGTTAAGAATACTTTAAAAGATTTAATGGAAGATGGATATGAGATTACTACTATTCCAGTTGATCATAATGGAGTATTGGATATTGAAGCATTAAAAGCAGCAATAAAAGATGAGACAATTTTAATTACAGTTATGCATGCCAATAATGAAGTAGGATCTTTCCAACCAATAGAAGAGATTGGAAAAATAGCAAAAGAAAATAGAATAATATTCCATGTAGATGCTGTTCAAACTATGGGAAAATTAGATATAAAACCAAAAGAGTTAGGAATAGACTTACTATCTTTTTCTGGTCACAAATTTTATGGACCTAAAGGAATTGCAGGTTTATATTGGAGAAATGGAGTAAGATTTGGAAAAGTTCTTACTGGTGGAGGACAAGAGAAAAAGAGAAGACCAGGAACATCTAATATTCCAGGGATAGTTGGAATGGCAAAGGCTCTTGAAATTTCATATAGAGATATGAATGAAGAGTGGAAAAGAGAAGAGGAATTAAGAGATTATTTAGAAAATGAAATAGCTAAGAGAGTGCCAGAAGTTGTTATAAATGCAAAAGATGTGAGAAGACTACCAGGAACATCAAGTATAACATTTAAGTATCTTGAGGGAGAGTCTATTCTTCTAAGTTTAAGTTATAAAGGAATAGCAGTTAGTTCAGGATCTGCATGTTCTTCAGATGAGCTACAAGCTTCTCATGTACTTTTAGCTATGGGAATAGCTCCAGAGTTTGCACATGGAACTATTAGATTTGGTATTGGTAAATATAACACAAAAGAAGAAATTGATTATGTGGTAGAGTCTGTAGTAGAGGTTGTTAATAAATTAAGAACTATATCTCCATTATGGAATGCTTATCAAGAAAATAAATAGAAATATAGAAGATTTAAGGAGTGTAAGATGCAATATACAGAAAAAGTAATGAATCATTTTATGAATCCACACAATGTAGGAGTAATTGAAAATCCAGATGGATATGGAAAAGTTGGAAATCCTTCATGTGGAGATATTATGGAAATATTTATAAAAGTGGAAAATGATATAATTACAGATGTTAAGTTTAGAACTTTTGGTTGTGCTTCAGCAATAGCTAGTTCTTCAGTTTCAACAGATTTAGTAAAAGGAAAAACAATAGAAGAAGCACTAAAAATTACAAATAAGAAAGTTGTGGAAGAGTTAGGTGGTCTTCCACCAGTTAAGATGCATTGTTCTGTTTTAGCTGAAGAAGCTATACAAATGGCAATAAATGATTATTTAGCTAAAAAAGAAGCAAAAACAGAAAAATAAAGATTATAAAGTATGAGAAAAACTTTATTTTACAAGAGCTGAAAAGAGGGAGTAATTATGAGTTTTTCTCTTTTTTATTTCTTTTTAGAAAAAATTATAAAAAAAACAAAAAAAGTGTTGACGGAAAATAAATTTTGTGATATTATAATCTATGTCCGCGAGAGAGCGGT
>DXSD01000072.1 GCA_019410665.1 Fusobacterium sp. | reverse complement strand
CTTATGAAGCTATGTTCCAAACAGGTTGGTTTATTGAGTCTATGTGGTCACAAACATTAGTTATACATATGATTAGAACGCCTAAACTCTCTTTTATACAAAGTATTGCTTCACTTCCTGTAATTGTACTTACAACTTTAGGAGTAATTTTTGTATCATTCATTCCTTATACTAAAATTGGAACTTATTTAGGACTAACATCACTACCTACAATTTTTTGGTTCGGACTTATTATTACTATAGTAGCTTATATGTTACTTGTTACATTTATTAAGAAAAAATATATAAAAAAATATGGTGAGCTTTTATAATCCACGTTAGTATACTATATTAGTTATAATTATAAACCTATAAAATCTTTTTATTTTTAATTTTCTTTTTTTTATGATATTCTATTACCGTATACAATAATAGTACAAAAATTTTTACATATAGAGAGGCGATACTTTTATGAACAAACAATACGAAATTTTAAAAAACGAAATCTCTGATTTCCGTAAAATTGGACACAGTTTTTATAATAAAGAGATCTCTGTGGGAGATTTCAAAGCTGTATCTGGAGCAATGGGAGTTTATGCCCAAAGAGGAGGAGAGAATTTTATGATTAGACTTCGTACAAATTCTGGATTACTTCCTCTTTCTCAGTTAAAACTAATTTCTAATTTTTTTGATGAATATAATATTGAAAAGCTTCATCTTACTACTAGACAAGCTATACAATTACATAATCTTTCAATAGATAATGTATGTGATATTATGGAAAAAGCTCTAGATAATGGATTATATACTCGTGGGGGTGGAGGAAACTTCCCTAGAAATGTAAGCCTTTCTCCTCTTAGTGGAGTAGAAAAAGGAGAAGCCTTTGATGTTACAGATTTTGCTAATTCAGTAAGTAACTATCTAATGGAGAGAATTACCACTTATAAGTTACCTAGAAAATTAAAAATATCTATCTCATCTAGCCCTAGTGATGGAGGAAACTCTACTATTAACGATTTAGGATTTATTGCAAAGGTCGAAAATGGAAATCCTTATTTTGATATGTACCTAGCTGGAGGTTTGGGAAACAATCCTGAAATCTCTATTCCATACGGGAAAAAAATTGATCCACAAGATATTCTTTTCTATGTAGAAACTATGATAAATATTTTTATGGCTGAAGGTGATTATAAAAATAAAGCTAAAGCTAGAACTAGATATATTCCTAAAAGAATGGGAAAAGAGGAATTTTTAGCTGAATTTGATAAACATTTAGAAAAAGTTAGAGCTTCACAAGATTTAAAATTAAATCTAGATATTAAAATTGCTGAAACTTTAAACTCTTATTCTCATAAAATTCCTGAATCACCATATTTAATTCATCAAAGACAAGATAATCTTTATACTATGATTTTACACCCTGTAAATGGTCAACTTTCTAAAAAAGATTTCAATAACTTAGTGGAATTTTTAGAAAGAAATGGTAACTGTGAAGCTAGACTTAGTATGAGTGAAAATATTTATGTAAGAAATTTAAATGAAGAACAAGTTAGAAAATTAGAGGAAATCTCTAAAACTTTTAATGGAAAAAGTAAAATTAGACAAAGTGTAAGTTGTATAGGGGTACCTACTTGTCAACTTGGAATAGAGCAAAGTCAAACTCTTCTCAAAAACATTCTAGATTACCTTCAGAAAAACTCATTGTCAGAGGAGAGATTACCAAGTATAAACATCTCTGGTTGCCATAACTCTTGTGGTAGACATCAAGCTTCAGATCTAGGTTTTGTTGGTGGTAAAAGAAAAGTAGGAGATAAGCTTGAAGATGTTTTTGATCTGTATATCGGTGGGGTAGTTTACGAGGGAAAGACAGCTCTTGGAGAAAAGGTAGGTACAATAATTATGAGTATAATACCTGAATTTATAGGAGATTTAGCTAAACTACTAGATGAGAAAGAGATGAGTTATAGAGAATTAATAGGAAAAGATAGAGAGATATTTATGGAGCTATTAAATAGATACTCAATTTAAAAATATATAGCTCACTTTTAATAAATATGATAGAATGTAGAGGAGCTGTTGCAAATTTTATTGCAACAACTCCCTATTTTGTTTTGAAAGGATAAACTTATGGAGAAAAAGATTCGTGTTACTTTAAACAAAGGAGCAATTGATATTATAGAAGCTGATGTAAATAGTTTTAAGATTACTAAAAATTCTCTTATCAACTATATATTTGACTATTTAAAAGATGAAAAAATTGATAGAAATTTTCCTGAGGAGGGAGAGAAGGGAGTAATACAGTTTAATCTTAATAAAAAAAATAAAGAGATTTACTACGATTTATTAGCTGAAAGAAATATACAAGTAGAAGCTGATTTTATTAGAAAGATGATATATAGATACTCCCACCAATCTAAAAGTTCGAGAGAGTTATTTCTATATCAAGATATTGTAGAGAGAATAAAATATAGTATAAAAAATAGAAGAGTAATTAAGGTAAATTTTGATGATGGTCGTAAAGTTTCCATACTTCCATTTTTCATAGGAAGTTCTAAGTTAGAACTAGGAAACTATATCTTCTGTTATGATATCTTAGAGGATAAGTATAAAAACTATAAGCTAAGTAATGTTAAAAGTATATTTATAACCCAAGAGAAAAGAGAGTGGCAAAATATAGAATTCATTGAAAATGTCATAAAAAACTTTGATCCATTTTTATCTCAAGGAAAAAAAATAAAGGCTAGGTTAACTGAAGAAGGAAAAAAACTTCTTTCAACCATAGCCCTTAATCGTCCTGAAACAATTTCAATTATAGGTGATATTTATGAATTTAAGTGTTCAGAACAACAAGCTAAAAGATACTTTTCATATTTTTTAGATGAAATTGAAATCCTTGAACCATACTCCTTAAGAGAGTGGTTCATAGAAAAATATACCTCTGCTTTAAAGAGATATTTTAATTAAAATATCTCTTTACTCCCCATGAAGCATTTAATACTGCTAATAAAGATACTCCTACATCTGAAAATATTGCCATCCACATATTAGCAACTCCAAAAACTCCCAATATCATAACTAAAATTTTTATACCAAGTGCAAAAACTATATTTTGAATAACTACTTTTTTATTAATAGATGCTATTTTTAAGAGCTCTACTACTTTTGATGGTTCATCTTTCATTATTACTACATCAGCTGTTTCTACTGCTATATCACTTCCCATTCCTCCCATAGCTATTCCTATATCAGCTATTGAAAGAACAGGAGCATCATTTATTCCATCGCCTACAAAAACTACTTTTTTCTCTTTTTTTCTCATTATCTCTTGGATTTTACTTACTTTATCCTGTGGTAATAAATGAGTAAATATATTTTCTTTTTTGATACCTATATTTTCTCCTACCATCTCTCCTATTATCTTATTATCTCCTGTTAACATATAACTTTCTACTTTTAAATCTCTAAGTTGAGCTATCGTCTCTTTAGAATCTGCTTTTATCTCATCACTTATATAAATATATCCTAAGAACTCTCCATCTCTAGCTGTATATATAACTGTTCCTGCATACTCTTTTTCTTCTACTTCTACTCCATAATCTTTCATCAATTTATAATTTCCAACTAATATCTCTTGGCCTTCATAGTAAGCAACTACTCCAAAACCACTAATTTCTTTATACCCTTCAATATATTCCTCTTCAATCTCATCATTTAATTGGTTTATTATTGCCTTTCCTATTGGATGATTAGAATAAAATTCCCCTATTTGGGCAGTTTTTAATAATTCATCTTTTGAACAATTAATATTTTCAATTTCAGAAATTTTAAATTTTCCCTTAGTTAATGTTCCAGTTTTATCAAAAACTACTGCTTCAACTGAAGTAAGTGCCTCTAAATAGTTTCCACCTTTTATTAATATTCCCTGTTTAGATGCTATTCCTATACTACTAAAAAATGTAAGTGGAACTGATAAAACCAATGCACAAGGACAAGAAATTACTAAAAATATTAAGGCTCTTCCAAACCAAAGATTAAAATTACCAAATATAAGTGGTAATAGTATTCCTACAACTACTGCTGATATAACAACCACTGGAGTATAATATCTTGCAAATTTAGTTATAAACTTTTCTGATTCAGCTTTTTTATTACTAGCATCTTCAACCATAGAGATAATTTTATTTATTGTAGAATCAGCAAAAAGTTTTGTGACTTTTAACTCTAATACCCCTGTTCCATTAAGGCTTCCACTTAAAGCTTCACTTCCCACTGTAACCTCTAATGGTAATGATTCTCCAGTCAATGCCGATGTATTTAAAGTACTCTCTCCTTTCACTACTATTCCATCTACAGGAATTTTTTCTCCAGCCTTTACTACAATAATATCTCCCTTTTTCAATTTTTTAGGTGATATAGTAATCAGCTCTCCCTTTTCATTTTTTATATTAGCATAATCAGGTCTTATATCTAAAAGCTTTTCAATAGATTTTCTAGAGTTTGAAACTGCCTTATCTTGAAAGTACTCTCCTATTTTGTAAAATAACATAACTCCTACTGCTTCTGTACTCTCATTTAAATAAAAAGCTCCAAAAGTGGCAATTGTCATAAGAAAATTTTCATCCATAAAGTTACCTTTAGTTATATTTTTAAAAGATTTCAACACTACATCCCAACCTAAAATTATATAAGCTAGAATTGCAATTGGCAATTTTAAAGTAGGATGCATATATCCTAATAAAATAGCCACTATAAATAAAACACTTCCAATGATAATGGTTATCTTTTCTTTTCTCTCATTTAATTCCTCTATTTTTCTCTCTTCTTCTCTTTTTCTTATCTCTTCCTCTTCGTCATATTCCTCTAGCTTTAATATCAAAGTTCCTGGTTCTATAGAATCTGCAAAAGAGTTTATCTCATGGAGAAATAACTCCTCTTCAAAATTCTCATCTATCTCTAGAGTAAATCTTTTTTTGTAAAGATCTAAATTTGCATTAATAACGCCACCTAATGTTCCTGCCTTATGTTGTATCTTTCCAGCACAACCAGCACAATCTAAATTTTTTACTTCATATTCAACTTTCTTCATAATTTATCTATCCTTTCTAAAATTATATACTATATACCCCTATACCCTATATTTAAAATTTAACATATTTCATTTTTTTTGTCAAGGAATATTTAAAATAAAATAGACAAGGTTTATCCTCTATGCTAAGATATAATTATAAAATAAAATGAGGTGAAATTAATGAAGGTTGATAAACTATATATTGAAAATCTTTTTAAAGAGGTAGTCCAAAATAATCTTTTTATTAAAGGAAGCATTTCTAATCCTATTGATAAAAAAATGGAGTTTACAAAAGGAAATTTAAAACCTGTTCTTATAAAAAATGAGATCTATATCCAACTTGAAACTTTTAAGGATAAAAAAGCTTATCATGAAAATATCCCTTTAGAAGAGTTTTTAATAAAATTTTCAGATATTTTAGATAAGTTCAAACAAATATTACTTATTACTCAAGGGATAGATTATCAAATTCTGAAAGGAAAAAATGAGTACAATCTAAAGGAGATAAAAAATAGTAAGTCTGTTGAATCTTTAGAACATAATAAAAAGAAAAAATATATTATTGATGAAGGGGTTCCTGTTCCTTTCTTAATTAAATTAGGAGTTATGGGAGAAGATGGAAAGGTTTTTAAAAATTCCTATGATAAATTTAGACAAATTAACAAATATTTAGAGTTTATTGATGATACAATAAAAGAGATGCAAAATAAAAAGTTAATAAATACTCACATTAAGGTAGTTGACTTTGGTTGTGGAAAATCTTATCTTACTTTTGCTCTACACTATTATTTAAATAATATTAAAGAATTTACTTATGAGATTATTGGCTTAGATTTAAAAAAAGATGTTATGGAAAAATGTAATAAAATTGCTAAAGAGTTAAACTGTGAGAATCTTGAATTTTTAACTGGAGATATAAAAGATTTCGATAAATTACAAAATGTAGACTTGATTTTTTCATTGCATGCTTGTAACAATGCCACTGATTATGCTATTTTAAAAGGATTAGAATTAGGAGCAAAGGCGATCTTAGCTGTTCCATGTTGTCAGCATGAATTTAATGAAAAAATGAGTAAAAATAAAAGTTCTGAATTTTTCCAAAAAGAACTTCCTTTAGGTAAACATGGAATCCTTTTTGAAAAATTTACCTCTTTAGCTACTGATGCTTTTAGAGCTCAAGCATTGGAACTATGTGGATTTAAAACTCAAGTTATGGAATTTATTGATATGGAGCATACTCCTAAAAATATTTTAATTAGGGGAATTAAGGAAAAAATTTCAAAGGATAATTTAGATAAAAAATATGCTGAATATAGAAATTTCAAAGAGTATCTTGGAATAGAGCCTCTTCTTGATGAATTATTATCTCCTTATTTTTTAATAAAATATAATTAATTTTTTATTTGCCCTCTTGACTTATTGGGTTTTATCAGCTATATACAAGTAGTGAGATACAGAACACAATTACTATATAATCAGGAGGGCGTAATTATGAAGAACTATGAAATTGCAAAAATAAGAAACATATCTCTTTTAGGACATAGAGGAAGTGGAAAAACTACTCTGACAGAAGCTCTGCTATATATTTCTAAAACTATTAATAAAATGGGGACTGTAGAAGATGGAAATACTGTGTCTGACTATGATAAAGAGGAAATTAGAAGGGTTTTCTCTATAAATACCTCTGTTATTCCTATTGAATATGGAGATGGAAAATATAACTTTTTAGATACTCCAGGATATTTTGACTTTATTGGAGAGGTTGAATCTGCTGTTAAAGTATCTGGAAGCTCTGTTATAGTGCTAGATGCAACTTCAGGGGTAGAAGTTGGTGCAGAAAAAGCTTGGAGAATTCTTGAGGAGAAAAAACAACCTAGAATCATCTATCTTAACAAGATGGATAAAGGTTATATTAACTATGAAAAACTGCTTTATGAATTAAAAGAGAAGTTTGGTAAAAAAATTGCTCCTTTCTGTGTACCTATTGGGGAAAAAGAAGAGTTTAAAGGTTTCGTTAATATTATAGAGATGAAAAGTAGAATTTTTAATGGAACTGAATGTGAAGACAGACCAATTCCAGATTTTATGGATGTATCAGAAGTTAGAAATCTTCTTATGGAAGCTGTTGCAGAAACTGATGAAGAACTTATGGAGAAATATTTTAATGGTGAAGAGTTTACTGTTGAAGAGATAAAAAGAGGACTTCATAAGGGAGTTGTAAATGGAGATGTTGTTCCTGTTATGGTAGGTTCTGCTATACAAGGTATTGGAATCCATACTCTTTTTAAATTAATCAATGACTATATGCCTCTTCCTAATGAAATGTTTAATGGAGAGAGAGTTGGAACAAATCCAGCTGGAGAGGAAGTTGTTAGAAAAGTAGATAGAGATGAACCTTTCTCAGCTACTGTTTTTAAAACATTAGTTGACCCATTTATTGGTAAGATTACTCTATTTAAAGTTAATTCTGGTGTTCTTAAAAAAGATATGGAAGTTTTAAATGTCAATAAAAATAAAAAAGAAAAAATTTCTCAAGTTTTCTTCTTAAGAGGAAATAAACAAGAGGAAGCTCTTGAAGTAGCTGCTGGAGATATTGGTGCTACTACTAAATTACAATATACTCAAACAGGAGATACTTTATGTGACAAAGATAATCCTATTGAGTATCCAGCAATTGATTTTCCAAAAGCTTGTTTCTATTCTGGAGTAGATCCTGCTGAGAAAGCTGATGATGAAAAGTTAAGTACATGTTTACAAAGAATGATGGAAGAGGATCCTACTTTTAGAATGTATAGAAACCATGAGACAAAACAACTATTAATAGGTGGTCAAGGAGAAAAACATCTATATATCACAATTTGTAAAATTAAAAATAAATTTGGTGTCCATGCTGTTTTAGCTGATCCAATTGTTTCTTACAGAGAAACCATTAAAGGTACATCATCTGTACAAGGTAAACATAAAAAGCAATCTGGTGGAGCTGGACAATATGGAGATGTATTTATAAAATTTGAACATTGTGATGATAAGGAGTTTGAATTTGTAGATGATATTCATGGTGGAGTAGTTCCTAAATCTTTTATTCCTGCTGTCGAAAAAGGATTACTTGAAGCTAAGGAAAAAGGAACACTAGCTGGATATCCAGTTATAAATTTCAAAGCTACTCTATACGATGGTTCTTATCACCCTGTTGACTCTAATGAAATATCATTTAAACAAGCTGCTATTCTAGCTTTTAGAAAGGGAATTGAAGAAGCTAAACCTGTTTTATTAGAGCCAGTGCTATCTATGAAGATAACTATTCCTGAAGTATATCTTGGAGATGTAATGGGGGATATGAATAAACGTAGAGGTAGAATCTTGGGAATGGATCATAATGAATATGGTGAGCATGTATTATATGTAGAAGTTCCTCAAGCAGAAATATTAAATTATGCCCTAGATTTAAGAGCTATGACTCAAGGTAGAGGAGAGTTCTCATTTGAATTTGCTAGATATGAGGAAGTTCCTGATGTTCTTGCTCAAAAAATTATTGCTGCTAGAAAAAAAGATTAGTGTAACATATGTTACTGAAATTAAATTGAATATATTGTAGAATAATAAGAGTTGTAACAGAGATGTGGCAACTCTTATTTTATTAATAAAACTTTGGAGGTAAAAATTATGCATGATGGTTGCTCTGGAAAATTTGAAAATGGTAAACAGGTAGTAGCTAAACTTAGAATGATGGGATTTAACGAACAACTTATGCCAATCCCTGCTCAATTTACATGTGAGAATTGTAAAAATGAGATTATAATGGATACTTTTGAGTATAAGTGCCCACATTGTGGTACAATATATGCTGTAACTCCCTGTCATGCTTTTGATATAGATAATATAATGTGTGCTGGAAAAGAGGAATAAAAAAAGGGAGAAAATAGTGTATCTCTACAATATTTTCTCCATATAAACTATTATTTCTTTAAAGATTCTCCATTAGTTTTTATAACTTCTTGATACCAATAGAAACTATCCTTTTTATATCTATCTAAGCTTCCACTCTCTTCATTTCTATCTACATAAACAAATCCATATCTTTTTTGATATCCATTTAACCAGCTAAGTAGATCTGTAAATGACCAAGTACAATAAGCTAATACTTCACAACCTTCATCAATAGCTTCATATAAAGCTCTTAAATGTTCTTTTATATATTCAATTCTATAAATATCATGAATTGACTTATCATCTTCTAGTTTATCAAAAGCTCCTAATCCATTTTCAGAAATAACAATTGGTAATCTATATCTACTTGTTATTTCTCTACATAAATATTTTAATCCACTTGGATCTATTGTCCAATCCCAGTCTGTTGTTTTTAAGTATGGATTAGCTGGATTTTTATATACTCCAGGTATTCCAACAACTTGTCCTGAACCTTTTTTTCCAGTAGTATTCATAGTTCCATATGGAGTAACTCCATCTATTGGATTGTATTCACATACACAACTTTGATAATAATTAACACCCATAAAATTAATCTCTTTAGCTGCTAATTTTAAAATTTCTTTTTCTTCTTCAGTTACTATTGGAGCTATACCTTTTTTCTCTAAATATCTCATTGCAGCTTTTGGATATTCTCCATAAGCATACACATCTAGCCACCAATAATTTTTTAAATCATCATAATTAATTTTAGACATAGCATTTATTGGATTACAATCTATTGCATAACTTGGAGTATATGCAAAACTTGCTCCAATCTTTCCTGTAAATCCTAATTTACGATAAGCTAATACAGCTTTAGCATGAGCTAAGAAAGCGTGATGATTTACTTGGTAGAACATTTTTTGATCATCAAATTTTCCAGGTGGATGTTGAGCTGTAAGCCATCCTAATGATGTAAAAATATTTTGTTCATTTAAAGTTATCCAATATTTTACACTTTTACCAAAAACTTTAAATAGAGTTGTAGCATAATTTACAAAATCATCTACTATTTGAATATTTTCAA
>DXSD01000071.1 GCA_019410665.1 Fusobacterium sp. | reverse complement strand
GCGATTGGAAGTAAAAGTTTTCTCCTTTTCTGTTTAGTAAGTTAAATTATAATTTTATATCCCTTTATAGCTTTTAGTGTCTATTCTTATACTCTTTTTTATGTTATTCTATAAGTATAAAAATTTCAATTGACCAAGAAGAAAATATATAAAAAGAGGTATCTTTATGAAAGAGAAATTATTAAAGATTTTAGAAAATGGAAAGGAAAGAATAATTGGTAGAGATAAATATATTATCTCTGCTGTGTTTATAGCTATAACAAAATTAAATAATCAAGAATACCTTATTTTAGAAAAAAGAGCTTTACATATTAGACAAGGAGGAGAGATATCTTTTCCTGGAGGGAAATATGATACACAAGATATTACAACTGAAGAAACAGCTATTAGAGAGTGTATTGAGGAGTTAGGAATACCTCGTAATAAAATTGAAACACTAGGAAAGTTTGGAAACTTAATTAGTCCTAATGGAATAATATTGGAGGTTTATCTTGGATATATTCATATTGATAATCTTGATGAATTAAACTATAACAGAGATGAAGTTGAGAAGATTATTCTTGTTCCTTTAGATTTTTTTATAACTAACAACCCTAGAGTTGAAAAAATTGGAATTGAAAATATTCCACAATTTTCTACAAATGAGCTAAAACTTCCTAAAAGATATGGTGAATCTTGGGCTGGACGTCCTAGAGAGGTATATTTTTATAATTATCAAGAGGAGATAATTTGGGGACTTACAGCTGAGATTATATATGAGTTTGTAAATTTGTATAGAAAATAAAATTAATGAGTTAAGTGGTGGAGATTGCAAAGGTTAGTGTAAATATGGTAAAATATGGGTAGATAATTGAGTTGCTAAATAGGAGATGATATTTATGATATTAAGTAGAGAAACAGCAGCAAGAGTTATAGAGGAGTTAAAATTACAAGGTAAAAAAGTAGTTTTCACAAATGGTTGTTTTGATATTTTACATGTAGGGCATCTTAGATATTTAAATGATGCTAAAAAACAAGGGGATGTTTTAATCGTTGGAGTTAACTCTGATGAATCAGTAAGAAGACTTAAAGGTCCTACTAGGCCTATCAACAATGAAATTGATAGAGCAGAGATGTTGTCAGGATTAAAAGCAGTAGACTTTACTTTGATTTTTAATGAATTAACACCAATTGAAACTTTAGAGAAAATAAAGCCATCTATCCATGTAAAAGGGGGAGACTATAAAAAAGAGGAGCTTCCTGAAACAGAGGTAGTTGAAAAAAATGGTGGAGAGGTTAGAATATTATCCTTTGTTGAAGGAAAATCTACGACAAATATAGTTAATAAGATACAGTTTAAAGATGAGAAAGACAATGAAGAGGGAGGAAAGGATGAATAAAATCCTTACATTCGAGGAATTAAATGATTTAGCAGAAAAATTAGCCGATTATTCTAGCGAAAACACTGTTATTGCTCTCATAGGAGATTTAGGAACAGGAAAAACAACTTTTTCACAAAAATTTGCAAAACAGCTTGGAATAGTAGAGCCTATTAAAAGTCCAACATTTAACTATGTTTTAGAATATTTAAGTGGAAAATTACCACTATATCATTTTGATGTTTATCGTTTAGGAGAAGCAGAAGAGATATATGAAGTAGGATATGAAGATTATTTAAATAGTGATGGGATATTACTTATAGAGTGGGCCAATATAATTGAAAGTGAACTTCCTAAAGAGTATATAGAGATAAAACTTGATTATCACTCTGAAAATACTCGTAGTGTGGAACTTAAATATGTGGGAAACCCAATTAAAGAAGAGGAGATGTTAGCTTATGTTGGTTTTAGCAATTGATACTGCAACTAAAATAGGGAGTGTAGCTCTTTATGATGATAAGATAGGGGTTATAGGAGAATTAAACTTATATGTTAAGGTCAATCACTCAGCAGTAATTATGGATATGATAGACAATCTTTTTAAGATGACTAAGCTAACTATTAAAGATGTGGACAGAGTAGTGGTAACAGTAGGTCCTGGATCTTTTACTGGAATAAGAATAGGAGTAGCTGTAGCTAAGGGGTTGTGCTATGGTACCAATAAAAGTATAGTCGGTATAAATGAACTAGATCTTTTGGCACACAATGTGGAAAGTTTTAACGGAAAGATAGTATCTTTAATAGATGCAAGAAAAGAGAGAGTATATTACTCTGTTTTTGAAAAAAAAGAAGGAATTAGAAGAGTTAGCGAGTATAAAGATGGAGAGATCAGAGATTTACTAAAGGAGTTTCAAGATGAGGAGATTGTTGTTTTCTGCGGAGATGGAGCTATAGCTTATAGAGATATAATAGTGGCTGAGTTAGGTAGTAAAGCTGAAATAATCTCTCATGCTAACTCTATACCTAGAGCTGTTGTAGCTGCTCAGATGGCTATTGACAGGATAGGGGATAATCTTTATACACTTGAACCTTTTTATGTTAATAAATCTCAAGCTGAAAGAGAAAGAGAAGAGAAATTAAGTAAAAATAACTAAAGGGAGGAAATATGTTAGTTAAAAAATGGAGATGTACTGTTTGTGATGAGCTTTTTGACTATGATAAAAAACCAGCTACTTGTCCTGTTTGTGGAGTAGGACAAGAGCTTTTTGAATTAGTAGAGGTTGACGTATCAGAGAAGTCTATTGAAAAAGAGGTGGATATAGTTATTATAGGAGGTGGAGTAGCTGCTGTTAATGCTGCTGATGCTATTAGTTCTAGAAATAAAAAAGCTAGAATAAAGATAGTTTCTAAAGAAAAATATCTACCTTACTACAGAACTAGACTTACAGAGATTATAGATAACGATATTCCTATGGAAAGAATGGAGATAAAAAAGCAAAGTTGGTATGAAGAGAGAAATATTGAGCTTCTATTAGGAGAAGAGGTTGCCTCTATACTTCCTGCTGAGAAAAATGTCCTTCTTGCAAATGGTAGCAAAATAAAATATGATTCTTTAGTAATTGCTAGTGGTGCTAGATGTTTTATTCCTCCATTTGAAAATAAAGATTTAGAAAATGTAAGAGTTATAAGAGAGTTAGCAGAGACTTATGAGATTATAGAGACAGCTAAAAAATCTAAAAAAGCTGTTGTTATAGGTGGAGGAGTTTTAGGATTAGAAGCTGCTTGGGGACTTAAAAATTTAGGTTTAGATGTAACTGTTTTAGAAGTTATGCCAAGAATAATGCCTAGACAACTAGATGAAAAAGGAAGTGCCCTTTTAGAAAAAATGATAAAAGAAGCAGGGGTAGATATTTTAACTAATGTTAAAATAAAAGGATTTACTGGGGATAAAAAAGTAGAAAAAGTTATACTAGAAGATGGTAGAGAGTTGGTTACAGAGCTTGTTATAGTTAGTGCTGGAATATGTCCAAATAAAGAGTTTGCTCTATCTAGTGAAATTGAGGTTAATAGAGGAATTATTGTTAATGAAAAAATGGAAACATCTTTAAAAGATGTCTATGCTTGTGGAGATGTTGCTGAATACAATGGAAAAATAATTGGACTTTGGCAAGTGGCTATGGAACAAGGAAAAATAGCTGGAGCTAATATTTGTGGAGATGAAAAACTCTATGTAGAACAGATACAACCTTTAAATTTTGAGGGAATGAACACTCAACTACTTTCAATAGGAAGTATAAAGCCTGAAGATGAAAGTGATGAGATAGTTTTAGACTATAATAAAAATAGTAATTCCTACAGAAAATTCTTCTTTGAAAATGGTATATTAGTTGGAGCTCTTTTAGTGGGGGATACTGCTAAATCAATAGCTATCATGAAAGCTGTAAGAGAGGGAGCTAGAAAAATTCAGATTTTAGGAAAAATTTATAATTAGTTCTTGATTTTTTTCTAAATTAATGTAAAATGTAATTTGAGCAATTTCTAACTACTAAAATTAAAACTGTCAGAAGTTAGGAGGAAGAATTGAATAATTTAATTAAGCTAAATAATTTAACTTTTTCCGATTATATAAAAAAGGAAAAAGAACTATTTATACTTAACTTTATTGCTGAATGGTGTGGGCCATGCAAGATTTTATCCCCTATTTTAGAAACTATTTCAAAAGAGGAAAGTATAAATGTTTATAGAGTTAATGTTGATGAAGATCCAGAGTTAGCTTATGAATTTGGGATAACAAGTGTTCCAGTTACTATGTTTATGTCTGGTGGAAGTAAAATTTATCAAATTAACGGGATGAGATCTAAAGAGGAGTTAAGGGAGAAATTAAAAGAACTTAGATAAAAAGTTTTCACTAAAATTTTTAAGAGGGAGAGGTGTTATAATTTTTAACTCCTCCTCTTTTTATTTTTACAACATTCTTTAAGAAAACTTAGACAAAATTAATAAAGATATGATATAATTATCTAATAATATTTAGTTTGGAGAAAGGACTATTATATGAGAGATAAAATAAGATTAGCAATAGCATTTATAGTTGTTTCATTTACTATTTTAGGTGCAAAATTAGAGGATATTCCAGCTGTTTCTGATTTATCTACCTCTGCTTCTCAAATAGAGCTGAAAAGACAAAGAGAGGGAGATGTATTAGCAGGGACTGATGAAGTAGAAATTGATTTAATTAACAATACTTTAACTTCTAAAAATGGACTAAACTTAAAACAGGGAGATTTGGAGTTAAAAGCATTTAATATAAAAAGAGATGTTCAAAATAACAGAGCTTATATCAACGGTGAGTTACAAACTCTTTTTTCCAATGAAGTGGGAAATCTAAGCCTTCAATCACTAAAGGGAGGAGATGTCTCTTTAGAAGGAACTGATGGAGTTTTTTATGATAACTTTGGTTATTTAGAAGTTGGAAAAGTAACTAAAGCAGAAAAACCAAATGATAAAGTTTACTTTGGTGGAAATAAAGTTGAATATAGGGATAGTAAAATTTATATTAATAATGGTTGGTTGACAACTGATTACAAGATTAATGAAAGTAAAAATCCCAATGATGCTGGATACCATTTTTTATCTGAAGATATTATTATTGAACCAGATAAGCAAATTACACTGAAAAATAGTGATTTTTATATGGGTGATGAGAGTAAACTGCCTTTCAGATTTCCTTGGTATAGAGCAAATATAAGACAGGGTTCACAAGTTCAATTATTTCCACAATGGGGAACTGATGACTACTATGGTTGGAACACTACTTGGGGATTTCTATATGGAGATAGAGGAGATAAATATGTAGGTGGATTTGCTCCTAAATTTGCTGATAATATGGGAATTCTTGTTGGCAGATGGGAAAATTGGTATAGAACTGATAACTATGGAACTATTAAACTTGACATTGATGATTGGTTAATCTATTCAAAAGAGGATAGTATTGATTATAATAAAGCTACTGAGGGAGAAAAGTTAGCTCATGAAGAGAGATCTAAGAGATATAGAATAAATTATACTCATGATTATAGTGGCGAGTATGGAAAGTTATATTTAAATACAATCAATGCTACCTACAATATGATACCTAAATTAGATGATATAGTTGTAGATTATACTAATAAAAATAAATTTACTGATGATCCAGAAAAAGGAGTAAGACCAGATCTTACTGATACAATGAGCTTCTTTAGTATTGATTCTGATTTAAAAAATCTAGGTGAAAATAAGGATATTACATTAAAAAGTAAGGTTAAGTTAACTGATGATAAAAAAGCTTATGCTCTAATGGTTTATGATGATATAGATGATATTGCCTATGGCAGTAATATAGATAATGATCTATACAGCCAAGTGGAGTTAACTAAGGATAATTCTGATTATAGAATTGGTGGATATTATAATTATCTATATGATATGGATCCAGGTTCTACCTTTACTGATACTCAATCAAGAGCTGAAGACTTTGGTTTTGAATTTTTAGATAAGGATACTAAGATAGGATTTACTTATGATGAGAAAAATGGAGATAGATTTAGATCACTAGGACTTTGGGAAAGAGATCCTAAATTGGATAACTTCATTACCTATCAAAGTATGTATGGTAAAAACTTCAATGCTAAATATTCTCCTACAATGATAAAAGAGTATGATAGATATGATACTAAAGATTTAAGGGTTTCTTTTGGAGAGTATGATTTCTATGGAGACTATAAAGTTAAAGCTGGGTATGATTACTATTCAGAGATTAGAAAGTTAAATTTAGATAATGATTATTTAAGAATTTCTCAAAAGGAAAGAGATGCTTTAAAAGCTGGAAATAGTTTAACAACTGTTAAAGATGAGGAGCAATTAATTAGAGGAAACTATAGAAGTAAGCAATATAATAGATTCCAAGATATTATCTATAGTGACTTTGAACAGGAAAGAGGTTATGTAGATATCTTTAGTGATGATACTAGATTTAGTTTTGCTGGTGGACAAACTAAAGAGGAGTTTTGGGATAGAACGGGAATATATACTGCAGATGGATATAGAAAATATGTTAATGAATCAGATTTCTATGAGGTAAGTGCTCAAAGAGATGAGATAGATCTAAACAGTTTTGGAGAATTAGCTCTATTTGGTGGAGTTAGATATGACGAGTATTCTAAAGGATATAATCCATATGGTAAAGATGGAAAAGGGAATTACTCTACTGGAGAGGATTCAACTTTAAGAACTCAATTAAAATTAAATCATACTATGACTCTATTTAATAATGAGTATAACCCTAATAGAAGTATAGATTTATCTATGGCTAATGATTTAACTTTATTCTATCAAAGATATGACTATGACTCTGGAAGTATAAACTTTGGTAGTGAAACAGATGGAAGAAGTGCTGAGTATATCAGATTAAAAAATAAAGATAACATTTATCAAATAAGAGATAGTATTAGCACAACAGTTGGAAATACTGAAACTATTTATACAATAGATTATAAAAGAGCTGAAAATCCTGCTACTAATGAATTAAATAACGAAGTTATTAAAAATGATTTAGAGTTTAAAATTGATGGAGATAAATCTTTAGTTTTAAATTATGGACAGGATAGAAAATATACTGATGAAACTATAGGCAAAGAAAACTATAATTACTATACTTTTAGAGATTATGGAATCACTTATTATCTAGGTGGACATAAATTATCTTATCAAAATAATAGTATAGATTCTAAAATTTGGAATGTTAAAGATTGGTATCTGAATGACGGAAGCACGTTTTCAACTAATAATGCCAAGGAGAAAATTAGATTAAATACTTACTCTTATGAATATACTTTTGGAGATAATAAATTGGGATTAGATTTTAGTGAAGGTAGAGATGATAGAAGAAATTATACTACTAATGAGAAAGAGTTAGATGTTAAAAACCAAATTTATGGAATATCTTTCTTAGATGGTGGAGAGGTAGAAAACTATTATAGAGCTACTTATGAAATCTACAATCATAATGAAGCTAAAGCTAAAAATACTCCAACTGATAATGGAAAAGAGTATAATATTCAAAACTCTGATATTATCTCATTTAGATATGAATATAGAGATAAGAGATTTACAGATGATGAACTTAGAAGATATGCTGAAATAGAGTATGATAAAGACTCTAGTGAACTTACTCCACAAGAGATATATAGAGTAAGGGATATATTAAGAAATAGAGAGAGAAATCATGTAGATTTTAAATTAGATAGAAGTATCTATGATGACTTTACGAATATGGTAGAGTATAAACGTAACTTTAGAGCTCATTTAATGTTACAAAGAAATGATGCTAGATATGAAAGAACAGGAGATTACTGGAACTCTTTAGAGGAGATTCAAGCTGGTATCTTCTATTCACAAAATAGATTTGGTATAGGTTATCAAGTAGATGAAAGTGCTGACTGGAGAGGCCCTAGTGATAATAAAAAATGGGGTAAAATAGATAGAGAGCATAAGTTAAGTTTAGTAACAAGAATTGGAAAACCAAGTGAAGGTTGGACATTAAAAACTTATGCTAAGTTCTATGAGGACCTTACTGGAGCTGTAGATAAGAGTGGAGAGAGAGCTAGAAAATCATCTCTTGATGGAATAGGAGTAGAAATAGGTAAGGAGATGGGATACTATCAATGGTCACTAGCTTTTGAGAAAGAGTATGTACTAAGTGCTAGAGATTATGAGTGGAGAGCAGCTCTTCAATTTACACTTCTTACTTTCCCAAGCAATCCTATTTTTGGAATTGGTGCAGATACAGATGCAAATAAAAAGACTTCACCAGAGACTTATCTATTTGATGGTTTAAAAGTGGAAGATGTAATAGATTAGAAAAAATTAAAAATTGAAGATTATAGAGGAGGCAACAAAATGAAAGCAATATTACCAAGCGGAGATGTAAAAGAGTTTGAAGGAGAAGTAAATCTATTTACAGTGGCTAAAAGTATAAGTAACTCATTAGCTAAAAAAGCTGTTGCAGCAAAAGTTAATGATGAACTTATGGATATGTCTACTGTATTAGATGGAGAAGCAAGAATAGAGTTTATAACTCCAGATACAGAAGAGGGAGAAGAGATAATAAGACACTCTACTGCACACCTTATGGCACAAGCAGTAGTTAGATTATTCCCAGGAACAAAAGTAGCAATAGGACCAGCTATTGAAAATGGATTCTATTATGACTTTGATCCAAAAGAGCAATTTACAGAAGAAGATTTAGCTAAAATAGAAGCTGAAATGAAAAAAATTGTAAAAGAAAATGAAAAAATTGAAAGAGTAATGATGACTAGAGAAGATGCTATAAAGCACTTTGAAGAGTTAGGAGAAGAGTATAAAGTAGAGATTATAAAAGAGATAGCTCAAGGTGAGATGTTATCTTTCTATAAACAAGGAGAGTTTATGGACTTATGTAGAGGACCTCACGTACCATCTACTTCTTACTTAAAAGCTTTCAAATTAAAATCAGTAGCAGGAGCTTATTGGAGAGGAAACTCTGACAATAAAATGTTACAAAGAATATATGGATTTGCTTTTGCAGATGAGAAAAAATTAAAAGATTATTTAACTTTATTAGAAGAAGCAGAAAAAAGAGACCATAGAAAATTAGGAAAAGAGTTAGATTTATTCTTCGTAAGTGAATATGGACCTGGATTCCCAATATTCTTACCAAAAGGAATGGCAATAAGAAATACTCTTATCAACTTATGGAAAAGAGAGCATACTCTTGCTGGATATACAGAGATAATGACTCCAATTATGTTAAACAAAGAGTTATGGGAAACTTCTGGACACTGGTATAACTATAGAGAAAATATGTACACATCTACAATAGATGAAACAGAATTTGCAATAAAACCAATGAACTGCCCAGGAGGAATTATTGCTTATAAATATCAATTACACTCATATAAAGATTTACCAATAAGATGTGGAGAGTTAGGAACTGTACACAGACATGAGTTCTCTGGAGCATTACATGGACTTATGAGAGTTAGATGTTTCACTCAAGACGATGCTCATATATTTATGACACCAGAGCAAATAGAAGAGGAAATTATAGGAGTAGTAAACTTAATAGATAAATTCTACAGTAAATTGTTTGGATTTGAATATCACATAGAATTATCTACAAAACCAGAAAAAGCTATTGGTTCTGATGAGATTTGGGAAAAAGCTGAATCTGCATTAGCTAGTGCACTAGATAAAATTGGTAAACCATACAAGTTAAATCCTGGAGATGGAGCTTTCTATGGACCAAAATTAGACTTCAAAATTAAAGATGCTATTGGAAGAACTTGGCAATGTGGAACTATTCAATTAGATTTCAACTTACCAGAAAGATTTGATATAAGTTATATAGGTGAAGATGGAGAGAAACATAGACCAGTTATGATCCATAGAGTTGTTTATGGTTCTATAGAGAGATTTATAGGAATCTTAATTGAGCACTATGCTGGAGCTTTCCCTCTATGGTTAGCACCTACTCAAGTTAAAGTTTTAACTATCAACGATGAAACTGTACCTTATGCTCAAGAGATATCAAGAGCTCTATTAGAGAGAGGAATAAGAGTAGAATTAGATGATAGAGCTGAGTCTATTGGATATAAGATTAGAGAAGCTAATGGAAAATATAAAGTACCTGTACAATTAATCATTGGTAAAAATGAAGTTGAAAACAGAGAGGTTAATATTAGAAGAAGAGGTTCTCAAGAGCAAACATCTATGAAACTTGATGAGTTCTTAGATATGATAGTAGCAGAAGCTGAAGTAAAATTTGATAAATAAAAATTTATCTAAATAGAATAAATGGGAAACTAAGAGTTGCTCCAGACTACAAGAAGTTGATTAACTATGGCTTATCTCACTAAAAACAC
>DXSD01000070.1 GCA_019410665.1 Fusobacterium sp. | reverse complement strand
ATGGAATACATTATAATAACTAATAATAGCAAAGTTTACAACATTTATAAAGAAACTAACGAGGTTCTTTTTTTTCAGAAAAAAGATCTTATTGATTTACTTGAAATAATAAAAGAAAAAATTTATGAGGGACATATTTTACTTTCTGATCCTATTCTTAGCAATTTAGATAATATTGCTAATCCCTATAAATCTGTGGCTATCTCAAAAGCAAATTTTCTTGGTGAGCTTTTTTTCCAAGATGGATCACAACAAAAGATGATTAATAATTGTATAAGTATTGCAAAAAAAATAGCTCTTAGAGAACGATTTGAAGAATTAAATGAAGAGAGATTAGAGGAATTTAGATTTATTGATTTAAATATATTGATTGAATTTATAAAAAAATTTGATAATTTCTAATTGAGGTGAGTAATGAAATATTTTGAAAGAGTAGTTGAAAATGTTAGTTTTAAATTTCTTCCTTTAGTAAGTATTAAAGACGCTTCTCTCTTGGGATATAAGTTAATAAAAGATTACTCAATAATGGGACAAGATAAAGAGTATATGTATTCAATGGCTTTTGAAGAAAAAATCTTTGATATGTTTGCTTTGAAAATTTTTGAAAAAGCTTGTAAGGAGATTATTAATAAAAATCTGGAAAAAGCTTGTTTCTTTTATACTTTAAGATTTAATTTTCTTAATTCACCTAATGATTTTTTTAAAAAGATTCAAGAAATTATTGATAAGTACCAACTTAGAAATCAAAATTTTGTATTTGATATAAAAGGGATAGAGGATTGGGATCTATTTTACAGAGATTTCTCCTATATTTTTAATTACAAGATTATTTTAAAAGAGGAGAGAGATTCAACTTTTAGTCTTACTCTTCTTGAGAAATCAAAAGCTTCTTTTATGGAGCCAAGAACTGTTGATACCCTAGCCTTTATAAAGGGAAATTCAAATCCATCTCAACTTTTAATATTTAATTTAGCTTACGATGAAAACTTAAGCTTAGAATTTTTAAAAACCCTTGGAGTAGATTATTATTACAATAGTTGCTTAAACTCTTAATAACTTTTATCTTTCTATTTAAAACTATCTTAATATTATTAAGAAGTTGATTAATCTAAATGATAATCCTTAGTTAATCAACTTCTTTTTTAGATATTCATTAAGCTCCTTTGTCTTGAGCTAGTTTATATATCTCTTCTCTCTCCTTCTCTTTTAAAAATAAATTTATTATAAAAGCTATAATAGGAATTCCTATTATATTTAAAATCAATCTTACAATGGAAAAATTATATCCCAAAGAAGTAGATTCAAATATTAAGAGAGGTATTTTCATTGTAGACCAAGCTCCTATAAATATCAATACATTAAAAATACTTGTTCCCTTTTTTAATAGTACTCCAGCTACTGGAAAAGCTGCATAAAGTGGTCCTGCTGCTGTAGCTCCTATCATAAATGAAAGTAATAAACCTTTTACTCCAGAACCCTTTCCCATATACTTAATCATAGTCTCTTTCTTTAACCAAACATCAAGAAGACCTAAAAGTATAAAGATTGGTGGTATCACTCCTAACATCTCTAAAAGATTATCGTAAGTTAATTTAAAAGATTTTTTTCCTATCTCTGGTGTAACAAAAAGTAATAATATATTTATAAATAATAAAATTATGAATACCCTATATCTTTTTAAATATCTTTTTATCATAATACACCTCCCATTACTCCAGCTACAACCAATGAGAATAAAAATGCTAATATATTCCTAAAAAATGTAACCTTCTTTCCAAAATACTCAATTTCAACAGGAATAGTTATAATCCCAACCATCATTAAAGTTGAAACAAAAGCTGCTATCTGAGTTATTCCAGCTCCATTATGTAAAAGTGCACTAGCTAATGGAAAAGCAACAAATCCTGGAATTAAAGTTATAGCCCCTATAAAAGCTGCCAATAAAACTCCCATTACTCCTGAATCTTTCCCTAATATAGCAGAAATCTGCTCAGGAGTAAGTACAGCTAACATAACTCCAATTATAAGTATTATTGAAAGGAATTGTGGCATAATATTTTCAAAAGATTTCCAAGCTTTTTTTAAAACCATCTTTGTTTTTTCTCTACTTTTTATAAAAGATATAATTAAACCTATAATAGCAATTAAGTAGAATACAAGAGTCATATGAATCTCCCCCTTTGTTCTTAAGTTTTATATGAATAGATTATTATTGGCTTCCTCAGCAGCACCTAGATACTGGCCTACACCACCATAATTTATACCATCTATCAGTTCCTCTTCTCCTATTCCCATAACATCCATAGACATAGTACAAGCTGTAATGTTAACCCCTGAGTCTATAGCTTTTTTCATTAACTCTTCTAAAGACATTATATTTTTCTTTCCCATTACCCATCTAATTAATTTAGCTCCAATTCCAAAAAAGTTCATCTTTGAAGTAGGAAGTTTTTTACTATTTTCTGGTAACATCATAGCAAACATTTTTTCTATAAAACCTTTCTTTCCTAAGGTATTTTTCTTGATAATAGATAATCCCCAAAATGTGAAGAACATAGTTACTTTTTTCCCCATAGCTAAAGCTCCATTTGCTATTACAAAAGCTGCTATTGCCTTATCTAAATCTCCACTAAATACTACTATTGTCAAGCCATTTTTATCTTCAATTATTCTATTTTCACTTTTAGCTATTGAAGTTTCTTTATTGTTACTTCCTTTTTTCAGTACAGCATATATCTTTCCATCTTTTTTCTCTAAGGAAACTAGAGTATTTTTTGTTACCTTACTCCAACTTTGGATATCATTATAAAATCCAGGATCTGAAACTTTTACCTTTAACTCTTCTGAATCTTTTAAATTCTCCATACTCTCTTTTACCTTTACAAGAGGTCCTGGACAAGATAACCCTGATAAATCTAAAAATTCCTCTTTATTTAGTTCATCTATTTTTAGACTCTGATAACTATTTTTACTAATATTATCATCAAAATGTAGCTCTCTTATCTTACTTTTTATTCCCCCAGCTATATTTTTAACTCTATATCCCTTTTGAGTTAAAAACCTACTTGCTATATACCCTCTTAATCCAACTGCACAATAAGCTAAAATCTCCTTGTCTTTTGGAAGTTCATCTACTCTAGCTCTCAACTCACTCAATGGAATATTGATACTATTTTCTATACTTCCTGTAACTAACTCAATCTCCTCTCTAGTATCAAGAATAATTTGAGTTTCTTTATTAAAATTATCTAAGTCCTCTAAAAATATCTGTTCAACTAAACCCTCTTCTATATTTAATCCTATAAATCCCGCCATATTTGCTGGAGATTTAGCTGAAGAGAAAGGTGGTGCATAAGCTAAATCTAACTCAGCTAAGTCCTCTAACTTTCCTTTAAATCTTAAAAGTGTAGCTATTACATCAATAAATTTGTCCACACCTTTTACTCCAATAGCTTGAGCTCCTAAAATCTCTTGAGTCTCTTTTGAATATAAGACTTTTATACTTATAGGAGTAGCCCCTGGATAGTAACTAGCGTGATCATTAGGATGTAAATAAATCTTTTCATAAGTTAACCCTAATTTTTTTATAGCTCTTTCATTTAATCCAGTAGCTCCACCACTTAATTCAAAAACCTTTAAAATTGATGTCCCTAAGCTTCCTCTATATTTTTCATTTCTTCCAGCTATATTTCCTGCTACTATTCTTCCCTGTCTATTAGCTGGACCAGCTAATGGAATAGCTGTATCCTCTTGAGTAATATAATTTTTTACTAAAATAGCATCTCCTAAAGCATAGACATTCTCAATATTTGTCTTTAAAGTTTCATCAACTAAAATATGCCCTCTTTCTCCTAATTCAATTCCAGAATTATTAAGGAATTTAGTGTCAGGAGCTACACCAATGGCTAAGATCACCATTTCGCTATCAACTACTTTTCCACTATCTAAAATTATATCTAACCCCTCTTCTTTTTCTTTAAACTCTACCACTTTTTCATTAGTTAACAATCTAACTCCATTAACTCCCATTTCATACTCTAATATATTGCTCATCTCAGAATCAAAAGGAGCTAAAATGTTTGGTGCTGCTTCTATTAAAGTTGTATCAATTCCTAAGTGTCTTAGATTTTCAGCAGTTTCTACCCCTATAAAACCTCCACCTACTACAACACTTTTTCTTATATTTTTCTCTTTTAGATATGCTTTTATTCTATCCATATCTTTCATATTTCTTAAAGTAAATATTTTTTTGTTATCTATTCCTTTAATTGGTGGTAATAATGGTTTTGCTCCAGGAGCTAAAACTAAATAATCATAGTTTTCACTATACTCTTCTCCTCCCTCATTTTTTACCTTTACAATTTTTCTCTCTGTATCTATTTCAGTAACTTCACTTTTTACTCTCACATCTAAATTAAATCTTGCTTTTAATTTTTCAGGAGTTTGTACAAGTAAGCTCTCTCTATTTTCTATTACATTTCCTATATGATATGGTAATCCACAATTAGCAAAAGAAACATACTCTCCCTTTTCAAATATTATTATCTCTAAATTTTCATCTAATCTTCTTAATCTTGCTGCCGCTGAAGCTCCACCAGCAACTCCACCAATAATTAATACTCTTTTCATTCTATACCCCCTTACTCATATTTAATATTATTATATATTTTTCAGTATTTTTTGTAAAGTACAGACATTTTTGTCTCTACTTTACTTTTTTATCCATAAGAGGTAAAATCTTAGTGAGAGGTGGTAATAATGAAAAAAGAAAAAGGGTATAATTGTTATTTTGAATTTACACTGGATATAATAGGAGGAAAATGGAAACCTATAATTTTATACTATATTAGTGTTAATAAAATTGCTAGACATAGTGAATTAAAAAGATTTATTCCTAGTATTAACGAGAGAATGCTGACAAGACAGTTACGGGAACTTGAAGAGGATAAATTAATTATTAGAAAAGTTTATCCTGTTGTTCCTCCTAAAGTTGAATACTCTTTAACTGAACAGGGACAAACACTTATTCCTATTTTAGAAACTCTTGTAGAGTGGGGAAGAGAGTATGCTAAATCTATTAATTTTACAAATTTTAAAATGGATTTATAAATAAAAAAAGCCCCTTGGGGTAGAGGGTAGAACTATTTGCTCTTTTTAACCCAATAAACAACAATGATAACTAAACCTATAAGTAGGATAGTTCCACCATCAAAGTTGAAACTTGGATTGTTAAGTACAATATTCATTCTGACCCTCCATAAAAAATGTGATTTCAACTACTCACAAGCTTCGTTATTACTTATGAGCATGAAATAAGCTCCCACGGTGGAGTGAGAGCTTATCTCATAACGAATTTTTAAATCACTATCTTTTATGCCCCTTAGGGTTAATTTAATTATAACAAAGTTTTAACAAAAAGTCAAATACACCAAAAACAAAGGTCTAAAACTGATTTTAAGAGGCTATGAAAAGAAGAGACAATTACAAATTCTTAAGTTCTCCTCTTAGTAAGATAAATTTTTATTTAAAACTAGCTACATCTTTTGTATCAATAATCAAAGTAACAGGTCCATCATTTAAAAGTTCTACTTTCATATCAGCACCAAATTTCCCACACTCTGTCTTGATTCCAAAACTTCTACACTCTTCTAAAAATCTCTCATATAATGGCTCAGCTATATCTGGTTTAGCTGCATCTACAAAACCTGGACGACGCCCTTTTATACACTCTCCATAAAGAGTAAATTGAGATATAACCAATAACTCTCCCTTTATATCTTCAAGACCTAAGTTCATTTTTCCTTCTCCATCTTCAAAGATTCTTAAATCTTTAATCTTTTTTGCTAGCCATTTTATCTCTCTTTCCCCATCTGTATGGGTTACTCCTAGTAATACCATAAGCCCCTTATCTATTTTTCCTATTATCTCTCCATCTACACTTACACTAGAATATTTTACTCTCTGTATTACTGCTCTCATTTTTCACCTCAATCAATATAATTACCTAGATATAATACCATTATTTTTTTAAATTTAAAACATCTTTTTTTCTTTATTTTCAACGCTCTAATTTCAATCGAAATAATTTTTTTTTCTACAAATTGCTTGACTTATATAAAAAAATATGATTTAATGTGTTTAACAACTTAATATTTGGTGTTACTAGTAATGTAGGCATGACTATTTAAATTTTCTAAAATTGAAAATTTTTTTGTCGTGCTTTTTTATTTTTATCTTAGGAGGATTAGATTAATGAATGAAAAAAAATTAGGTACTTTATTAATTAAACTAGTAGGAGGAGAAAAAAATATTCAAAAATTAACTCATTGTGCAACTAGGCTTAGATTTGAATTTTATGACAAATCTAAAGTAAATATTGAAGAAATTTCAAATATTCCTGAAGTTATTTCTGTCGTTGATAAAGGTGGGCAGTTTCAAGTAGTTATTGGTAACGAAGTAGCTAAAGTCTATAAAGTTATTTCAAGTGAATTAGGAGAAAATGATAGTTCTCAAAAAACAAAAAAGAAAAACGAAGATAGTATTATTACAACAATTATTAGTGTGATTTCTACAACTTTTACTCCTGTTATTCCTGCTTTAATTGGTGGAGGTATGATCAAATCTGTTTTATCAATTTTGGTTTTGCTAAATATTGTTTCTAGTAATGATACTACATATCAACTTTTAGATATGATATCAGATACGGTTTTCTATTTTTTACCTGTTTTATTAGCATATGGAGCTTCTATAAAATTTGAATGTCATCCTATTTTAGCTATTGTTTTGGCTTGTACACTTGTTCATCCAACTTGGAATAACTTAATAAATCTAGGTAATAATATAGATTATTTTGGAATTCCAGTATTATTAGTTAATTATTCATATTCTGTTATTCCAATTATACTAAGTATTTGGATTATGTCTTATGTAGAACGTTTTGCTGAAAAATATACTCCTACAATCATTAAATTTTTTGCAAAACCTTTAATTATAATGTTTATTTCTATTCCAATTGCTTTAATCGTAATTGGTCCATTAGGTAGTTATTTAAATACTTTAATTGAAAGAAGTGCTACTACAATAAATTCTTATGCTAATTGGTTAATCCCCATGTTAATGGGAGCTCTACAACCTTTCTTAATTTTAACTGGTACAGCTTGGGCAATGACTCCAATTGCTACAACTCAGATTTCTAAACTTGGATATGAAGTAGTTAATGGACCTGGTATGTTAGCTTCTAATATTGCACAATCAGCTGCTACATTAGCTGTAGCTGTAAAAAGTAAAAATATTGAATTAAAGCAACTTGCTGGATCAGCAGGATTTACTGCTTTAATGGGAATTACAGAACCTGCTTTATATGGAGTTAATTTAAAATTAAAAAAACCTTTAATTGCCTCTATGATTGCAGGTGGTTTAGCTGGAATTTATGCTGGTCTATCTGGACTTGTTCGTTATGCTTTTGTTTCTCCTGGTTTAGCTGGACTACCTGCATTTATTGGAGAAAATCCTATGAATATAGTTCATGCTATTATAACTTGTCTTATAGCTTTCATTAGTGGATTTATAATCACTTGGATTATGGGATTTGAAGATTATGAAAATAATATACATACTAAACAAAAGAAAAAAACTGAAAAAAATGTTGAAAAAACTGTAGTTGAAACTATATATGCTCCAATAGTTGGAAAAGTAGTTCCTCTTTCTGAAACTAGTGATGAAGCTTTTTCTAGTAAAGCTTTAGGTGATGGTGTTGCAATAATACCATCTGAAGGAAAAGTTTTTTCTCCAATAGACGGTACTATCTCCTCTTTTTTCCCAACTAAACACGCTATTGGAATTCTTTCTAATTCTGGTGTTGAAATATTAATACATGTTGGAATTGATACAGTCAATTTAGAAGGAAAATTTTTCCAAGATTTTGTTAAAGAAGGGGATATTGTTAAAAAAGGTGATCTTTTACTTAAATTTGACATTGAAGGAATTAAAAAATCTGGTTATAATACTATTACTCCAATGGTCATAGTTAACAGTGAGGATTTTAATATTGATGTTATAAGTGAAAACATCCAAGTAAGTTTAAAAGATACAGTTTTAAATATAACTAAATAAATATTTTATAAAATTATGAGGTGTAAAAATGAATTATTCTAAAATAAAAAAATTCCCTGAAAATTTTTTATGGGGAGCATCTACATCAGCTTATCAAGTTGAAGGAGCCTATAATTTAGATGGTAAAAGTCCATCTATAATCGATTGTTATAAACATAATGAACAATACGCAGATTTTAAAATAGCTAGTGATTTTTATCATCACTACAAAGAAGATATTAAACTTTTTTCTGAGTTAGGTTTAAAAGCTTATAGATTTTCTATTGCTTGGACTAGAATTATCCCAAATGGAACAGGAGAGATAAATCTGAAAGGATTGGAATTCTATAATAACGTTATTGATGAATGTATTAAATATCAAATTGAACCTATTATTACATTATATCATTTTGATTTACCATATTGTTTAGAAGAAAAAGGTGGATGGGGTAATAGAAGTACTATTGAAGCTTTTGTTAACTACGCTTCTACTCTTTTTAAATATTTTGGAACAAAGATTAAATATTGGTTAACTATCAATGAACAAAATACTATGATCTTACATCCTGGTGCAATAGGAACACCTCCTAATGGAAAGCTTCCTACAAAAAAAGATTTATACTTACAAAATCATCATATGATGTTAGCTCAAGCTAAAACAATAAAAGAGTTTAGAAAAATATGTCCTCAAGGTAAAATAGGACCTGCCCTTAATTTAACTACTATGTATCCAGAAACATGTAATCCTGAAGATGCTATAGCAGCTCATAACTGGGAAACATTAAGAAACTGGAGCTTTTCTGATATTGCAGTTTGGGGAAAATATAATGCTCTAGCTTATAGTTATTTAAAAGAAAAAGGAATTGCTCCAGAAATTACAGAAGAAGATAAAATTATATTAGCAGATGCTAAGCCAGATTTCATTGCTATGAACTACTACTCAACTGCTACAATAGCAGCTAGTCGTGGTGATTCTTCTGATGTATCAGCTAGAGCTGGAGATCAACAAATTATGTTAGGAGAACCTGGTGTTTATCGTCCAGGTGAGAATCCTTATTTGGATAAAACCCAATATGGATGGATTATTGACCCTATTGGACTTCGTTATACATTAAGAAAAGTTTATGAAAGATATAACCTTCCTATTCTTATTACTGAAAATGGAATAGGAGCAAATGATAAATTAGAAAATGGGAAAGTTCATGATCAATATAGAATAGATTTTATAAGTCAGCATCTTAAACAACTTCAATTAGCTATAACTGATGGAGTTGAGGTCTTAGGATACTGCCCTTGGGCTGCTATAGATCTTGTAAGCACTCATCAGGGATATCAAAAACGTTATGGTTTTATATTTGTTGATAGAGATGAATTTGATTTAAAAGATTTAAAACGTTATAAAAAAGATAGTTTTTATTGGTATAAAAAAGTAATTGAAACAAATGGAGAGAATTTATAAAACCATTTTTTTCTCCATAATAATTATGTTTTTAGAAAGAAGGTAAAATTTTAATGATCACTAAAAAAATCTTAAATAATAATTTAGTACTAGCTTTAGACCAAAATAACAGAGAACATATAGTTATGGGAAAAGGAATTGGCTTTACAAATACAGTTGGAAAAAAACTGAGAGAAACTAATATTGAAAAAGTTTTTATTCTTAAGGATGAAAAAAATATGAGATTATATATCGAATTATTAGAAAATAATTTAGGTAAAAACATTCAATTTATAACAGAAATTATAAAAAAAATCAATGATAAGATGGGAAATAAGCTTGATGAAAAAATTTATATTACACTTGCTGACCACCTTATCTTTGCAATTGAAAGATATAAAAATAAAATTATTTTGCAGAATAAAATGCTATGGGAAATAAAACAATTTTATCCAGTTGAATATAATATAGCTTTTGAAGCTCTTCTTGAATTAAATAACTATTTTAATATTGATCTTCCAGATGAAGAGGCAGGAAATATTGCTTTTCATATTGTAAATGCTCAAACTAAAAAATTAAATATGGAAAACACACTTTCCAATATTAAAATGTTAAAAGATATATTTAATATTATACAAATTTTCTATAGAAAAAAAATAGATGTTACTTCTTTAAATTATTCAAGGTTTCTTACACATCTTCAATTTTTTATAGAAAGAGTTACAAGTAATCAAATGCTTGAAACTAATGATTCATTTCTTTATAATCAGGTAGCTTCAGAATATCCTAAAGCATTAAAATGCTCATTAAGGATAAAAGAATATATAAAGTCATCCCTAAATATAGAAATTACTAATGAAGAGTTGCTATATATTATAGTAC
>DXSD01000007.1 GCA_019410665.1 Fusobacterium sp. | reverse complement strand
TACTAAAACTGTGACTTAAAAACAATATAAAAATACCCTAGTATCCCCAAAAGTTTGTATCTCACAGATAGCACTCCATTGAAATTATCAATGACAGTAAAACAGATATTCTCTGAGTTACCAACAAAAGTTTTTGACATAACTTTCATTTCGGCAATCTCCCCTTTCATACTCTTCATCGCTTGTCAAAGCTCCAAAGTACTACTCTTGTCAATTGCACCTCTATCATTTCGTATGATTATACTATAAAATTTTTTTTATGTAAAGTGAAATTTTAAGAAAATATTTTTAATAGATAGAAAAAATATTAATTCTCTCTTTTGATTCTAATATTTTTTCAGCTACCTCTTTAAACCTCTCTCTATCTCCATTAATATAAAATTCAACTTTTCCTTTTTTTATTCCCTCTCTCAATAGCTTCTTCTCTCCTAATTCCTTAAACAGTTCTATTACACTTTCTATAGATGAATCAACTATTTTTTTAGAAAAAAATCTTCTTATATCATCTTTTATAATGGGATAATGAGTTCCACCTAAAATTAAGGTGTCTACATCATCAGGGATATTTCTTAAATAATTCCCTAATACTTCCAATCTCTCTGAAAATGTTTCCCAACCTTCCTCTAACATCTTACATAGTTTTTTACAAGGGATTTCATATACTTCTGCTTCAGAACTTAACTCTTTTATCTTTTTTTCATAGATATGTGAGTTTACTACAAATTCTGACCCCATTACAGCTATTTTCTGATTATTACTCTCTAATATGGCTGAATTTACTCCGCCATTTATCATTCCTACTATTATAACATTGGGATTTAAACCCTTTAAGTATTCTAAAGAAGCTGTTGAAAAGATACTACATCCTACAACAATAGCTTTACAATTATTTCTTAATAAAAATTCTGTAATCTCTCTACTTAAACTTTTTATTTCGTCTTCTTTTTTTTCACTATATGGATTATTTTTCCAATCCCCATAATATATTATATTCTCTCTTGGAAGAAACTCTCTAATTTTTTTTAAAATTGTCAGTCCACCTATTCCTGAATCAAATATTCCAATTGAACTTTCATTATTCATCTTGTATCCCCACTTTTTTCTTCCAATTATATAATAATTTTTAATTAATTTCTACTACCTATATATCTCATCATAAATTTTTTCAGAAATGGATAAGTTAATACTGCAGTTATAAAATCTGCAAAGGGTAGAGATAGCCATATTCCATTTATACCTAAAAACTTAGGTAAAATCATTATAGCTATAAAAACAAATAAAAAACTTCTCGACATACATATTACATTAGAAATAAAAGGTCTTTCTACAGCTTGTAAATAAGCTATATTCACAAAGTTAAATCCTAAAAATGAAATAGCTATTGAGTAAAGAATAAATCCTTTAGCTGATTCCACTATTAAGTCTGGTTCATGGGTAAATACACTAACTATATTCTTAGAGAAGATAAATACCAATAGTAAAGATACAATAGAGGTAGCAAAACATATCTTATGAGCAAATAGGAAGGTTTTTCTAACTCTCTTAAATTTCTTTAATCCATAATTATAACTTACTATTGGTTGTATTCCTTGAGATAGTCCTGTAAATAACATTCTAAAGAACATAAAACTATATGAAATTATTCCATAGGCAGCTGCCCCAAAAACTCCTGCTGTTTCCATAAAAGCTATATTTAATAAAATTGTTATTACAGCTACAGCAAATTCTAAGATAAAAGATGGAAATCCTATTGAAAGCAATCTCTTCAAAAGTCTAAAATCTAAAATTTTCCAGTTCATCTTAAATCTAAAAGTTGAACCTATAAAATGTTTACATAAATATAGAGCAGATATTATCTGACTTATAGCTGTGGCAACAGCTCCTCCAACTATTCCTAAATGAAACTCAAAGATAAAAATATAGTCTAATACTATATTTAAAGCTGCCCCAATAAACATTGAAACCATTGCTCTTTTCGGTGCATTATCATTTCTTACAACAGCATTTAAAGACATAGATAACATTAAGAAAAAAGTGGATATTGTACAAGGATACATATATCCTTTTATCATTGGCATCAAATGGTCATTAGCCCCTAAAGTTTTCATAAGAGGATCAGTAAAAACAAAAATAGCTATAGCAACTATTATATACACTATTATGTTTAATAAAATTATGTGGGAAAAACACTTATTTTGGTACTCTACATCATTTTTTCTAAAAGCTATAAGTGTAGCTCCTCCTATACCAAACATAAGACTTAGAGCAACTGTAAAGTTAATTATAGGATAACCAATATTTACAGCAGCTACCCCATCACTTCCAACTCCTCTAGTGATAAAAATTCCATCTGCTATATTATAGAGAGAAACCACCAACATACTCAATGTAGAGGGAATAGCAAATGAAAAAAACAGTTTTGAAATTTTTTCTTTTCCTAAATCATGACTTTTACTCATCTATCCACCTTCCATATTTTAAAATATTTATACATTAAAAATACTGATTAGAAATTTAAAATTTCTATCAGTACTTTTTTTTATATATTCTTTTTATTGTATTAATTTTATATATGAACAGTATAACATTATTATATCATAGCCAATCTATAATAACATTTTTTTGAGTTAAAATCAACCAATTTTTTTTAAAATTTTATCCAAAACTTTTACAAAATTTGCTGCTATAAATATTCCCATAGCCATAGCACTTGCTATAACAAAAGTATTAAATCCTTTTTCTATAGCTTGGGAATAATTCTTCTCTATTATATTATACATGGTATAGTATATTCCACCTCCTGGTGCTAACGGAATAAGTGCTGCTATAATTATCGCTGTTACTGGAGTCTTTATCTTTCTAGCTATCATCTCTGAATAAATTGAAAGAGAGAGGGTAGCAAAAAAATAAGTAGTTCCATCACTTAGCTCATAACTTTTTCCCAAAAGATATACAGCCCAACTTATACCTCCTGCTATACCTGTATGTATGAGATTTTTTCCTCTTATATTAAATATTATTCCAAATCCAATACTGGTTATAATAGCTGCTACTACTTGTATTATCATACTGTTCCCCCCAATCTTAAGTAGAGATTCAGTGCAATACCTGAACCTACTGCTATTGAAATCCCTATGGCTACCACTTCCATAAGCCTAGACATCCCTGTGACTAAATCCCCAGAAAAAATATCCCTCATGGAGTTTATAAAAGCAACTCCTGGTGCTAGTATCATCAAAGTAGATATTATAGTTATAGAAGCTCCTAAAGTAAAACCTAGAGAGTGAAAAAAACAAGCTGATATAGTTGCTATAAACCCACAGATTAAATTTATAAAAAACATTCCAAAATTTGCCCTATTCAAAATTCTTAAAAATATAGCTACTATTAAGCCTGAAATAGCAGAAGCTATAAAGTCCTTGCTATCTCCTAAAAAAAGTATAGAGAAAAAAGCAGCTCCAATACAATTTCCAAATAGATTAGTTAAGAGGGAATAAGGTTTTTCCTGTACTATTTTCTTTAATTCCTCCTCTATCATCTCTATACTTTTCCCTTCTAAATTTTTTACTAGAGAATATATTTTATATACCTTATCTAAATTAGTATTTCTTTGTTTTACCCTTCTAACTATGGAGATAATCTCTCCATTGGAGTCTTCAAGAGTCACAATTATACAGGTCAAAGTTGCAAAACATTGGGGAGAAAATCCAAAATATTCACTTATTTCACATATACTATTTTCTACTCTATATATCTCTGAGCCATTTTCTAAAAGTATCTCTCCTATATCTCCAGCTAAATTAATAACCCTATACTCCATTTTTTTATCCATATCTATCCCCTAATTTTCCATTTCTTTTAATTATAACATAATATGTTTTAAAAAAATATATTAATTTTATAAAATAAAAAGAGCAAATCAATAGAATAGCTATTAAAAATATTTTTAATTCCATAATATGAATTTTATATCTTTAATTAGTGATTCTATTTTTGCTCTTTTTTATAAAAATTATTTTAAATTTTTACTTTATTTTAATTATACTTTAAAATCTACTATTATTTTAAAAAGTCCATCAAATAATATTCTAAATCCAATTGCCATTATAAATATCTGCATAACCTTTGATAAGATATAGAGTACTAATTTTCCCAAAACTCTCTCTAAATAGTTCCCTATCATAAAGATTAAAAATATGGCAATAAAAGCTATCATTAGAGATATACTATTTGATATCAAACCATAATCTGATTTTCCAATTAAAGCAGTAGTTAAAGTTCCAGGTCCAACTAACATAGGAAAAGCCATTGGAATTATAGCTTGTTTTATCTGCTCCTCAAGAGGTAGAGTCTCCCCAGCTAATTTAGCTCTCTTAGTAGTAAAGATAAGAGTTTTTATAGACATTAGAATTAAAATCAATCCTCCAGCCATTTTTAGCTCATTCATATTGATTTTATAGAAGTTTGTCATCAAAAATTCCCCTACTAAACTAAATATCCACGTGATAAAAAATCCTGTAATAGATATTATCTTAAAAAGTTTATTTCTAGCTTCCCTCTGCATACTCTCTGTCATTCCTATAAATATAGGAACATTGGCAAAAGGGTTTAAAACAGCTATCAACATTAAAGCATTTATTAAGATAAGTTGTACATTCATATCCCATCTCTCCCTTTTTATATAGTGTATTATAATTCAATTATATAATTTCTAAAATTCATAGTCAATTCTTAAATTCCAATACTATCTATTTTTTTAATGCTCCTTCTAAATTATCCCCTAGAGTAAAAAAAAAGAGTCAGTTACAATTTCTTAAATTGTAACAGCTCTCTCTCCATTGTTTATTATTTAACATCAATAACTGGAAATCTATTTGGTAATTTTATCCCAGCTTTCTCTATAACTTTTTTGCTTTGAATCTTAACCTTTTCTAAAAGTTCTTCCTCATCTAAGAATAGTATTTTCCTTTCTTTCATTAGCCATTTTCCATCACACATTGTTGACTCTACATTTTCACTACTCATAGCATACACTATGTTAGCAATAGGATCAATTAATGGTAAAGAGTGAATATTATCTGGATTTAATACTATTAAATCAGCTTTTTTTCCAACTTCTAAGCTTCCAATTTCTTTTTCTTGTAAAGCACATTTAGCTCCATTTATAGTAGCCATTTCTAAAACCTCTTCAGCTGATACACTCTTAGGATTTAATGTTCTTCCTTTATGTAATAGTGATGTTAGATACATATCTCTCATCATATCCATTCTGTTGTTAGAAGGAGCACCATCAGTTCCAATTCCAACAGTTATCCCCTTTTCCATCATCTCGGGTATTCTTGCAAATCCTAAAACAACTTTCATCGCTGCAGCTGGATTGTGAGAAGCTTTTACATCATAAAGTCTAAATAGATCTATCTCTCTTTCAGTTAACCACACCACATGAGCAGCTACTAAATTAGGTCCTAATGCTCCTAATCTATATAGGTGTTCTACTGTTGTTTCTCCTCTAGTAGCTCTTGTATAATCCATCTCCTCTTTTACTTCAAGTACATGCATATGTATTCCTGTATTATACTTGTCAGCTAATTTTTTAGTTCCTACTATTAATTCGTCAGAGTTATTAAAAATTGTTCTAAGTCCAAACCAAATTTTTATTCTTCCATCTGCACTATTATTATATTTTTTAAATAACTCCTCTTGCTCTCTTAGTTCCTCTTCAGCAGTTTTTTGCCAAGGTTTAGGTAATCCCTCTCCCTCGTCCATAGTAGACTTACATAAGCAAGCTCTAAGCCCACACTTCTCTACAGCTTCTACCATAGCATCTACATATTGTCCTCCAGCCTCTAAGAAAGTAGTAGTTCCTGATTTTATCATTTCTACACAACAAGCCATTGAAGATATTAAAGAATCTTCATAATCAAAACTACTCTCATATGGCCATACTCTCTCTCTTAACCAAGTAAGTAAAACAACATCATCTGCTATTCCCCTTCCTAGCTGTTGCGAAAGATGCACATGAGTATTTATAAGTCCAGGAAGAATAATTTTCCCTTTAGCATCATAAATTTCTACATCATTTTCTAAAGAACTTTCATCTATTTTTCCAATAGCTTTTATTATATTTCCTTCAATAAGAATAGATCCCCCATTGAAAACTTCTCTTTTTTCGTTCATTGATACTATATACCCATTTTTAATTAAAAGTTTTTTCATCTTTATCACCTATCTCCAAATTAAATTCACTAAAGAAAGTGCTCCAATTATCCATAAAACTGTGTTTATTTTATTCCATTCTTTAGCCACAGCATGCATAATGATATAACTAACAAATCCAAAACTTAAACCAATACTAATACTATAAGTAAGAGGCATAAATATTATTGTAACAAAGGCTGGTACAGCTATTTTTATATCAGATAAATCTAACTCTCTAACACTTTTAAACATAAACACTCCTACCATAACAAGTGAAGGAGCAGCTGCAAACATTGGAACTATTCCAACTAATGGAGTAATAAGTAAAGCTAATAAAAATAAAACTGCTGTTACAAATGAAGCTAATCCAGTTTTAGCTCCTGCTGCTATTCCTGCTGCTGATTCTCCAAAAGTTGTAACTGTACTTGTTCCTAAGCAAGCTCCAATTATAGTTGAAGATACATCAGCAAACATCATTCTTCCTAAACCTTTATATTTTCCATTTTTATCTACTAAACCTATCTCTCTAAAACAAGCGATTAGAAATCCTAAAGAGTCAAAAAGATCTATAAACATAAATGAGAATATTGATCCAAAAAGTGATATTTTAAAAGCTCCAAAAATATTTAATTTGAAAGCGATTGGTTCTATACTTGGTGGCATCGAAATTATAGCTTTAGGTAGCTCCACTAATCCTAATATCATTCCTAATACTGTTATAATTACGATACTAATTAAAATTCCACCTCTAACTTTTTTTAATTCAAAAATTGCCATTAATACTAAACCTAATATTGATAAAGTTACTGGTAAATCAAATTTTCCTAATGCTACTAATGTTGCTGGATCAGCTACTATTATTCCCATATTTTTTAGTCCTATAAAAGCTATAAACAATCCAATTCCTGCTGTAGAAGCAATAGTAATAGGTGTAGGAATAGCAGAAGCTAATTTTTCCCTAAGTCCTGAAGCTGCTAATATGAAAAAGAAAACTCCAGATAAAAACACAACTCCTAAAGCATCTTCCCAAGGTACACCTTTTCCCATTACAAGTGTAAAAGTAAAAAATGCATTAAGCCCCATTCCAGGTGCCATTGCTATAGGTACATTTCCTATAAAAGCTGCCAAAAATGTTCCAATTGCTGTAGCTAAACAAGTTACTGTAATTAAAGCACCTTTATCCATTCCAGCTAAAGATAGTATTGCAGGGTTTACAAATATTATGTAAGCCATAGCTAAAAATGTTGTAATTCCTCCAATTACTTCAGTTTTTACACTACTTTTTCTCTCTTCAATTTTAAAAACTTTTTCTAACAATGTGTTAGTCATTGTTCCCCTCCTAAAATAAAAAAATCACTTCTATTCTATTATAAAATGTGATTTTTGTCAAACTTTTTTATTTTGAAAAGAGAATATTATATTTAAAAAATAAAAGAAGAATATTTCACTTTTTATCATATAAAATTAATGATTTCTTCAGTAAAATATTCCTCTTTTTCTCTATTTTTCTAACTTATTTAACTCTTCTTCTAAAATGTCAAGAAGTCTATCAAACTCTACAGCAACAGCATGGAAACTTTCAACTTTCTCTAAATCTACTCCTGCTTTTTTAAGTTGTGACATAGGATGATCATTTCCTCCTGATTTTAAAAGTGTCAAGTATGCCTCTTTAGCCTCAGCTCTCTCCTCTTCACTATACTTACTATTAGTTATTCTATCATATAGATTTGCTGATGAAGCAAAGCTTGTTGCATATTGATATACATAGTAAGGTGAGTTAAAGAAATGTGGTATTCTTGCCCAAATTATTTTTTGTAACTCATCCATAGTTATAGTATCACCAAAATACTCTTTAAATAAATTATCCATTATTCCACTAAGAACATCTGGAGTTACTGCTTTACCCTCCTCTATTAACTTATGAGCTTGATACTCATAATTAGCAAATAGAGTCTGAATATAGAAAGTTCCCACAATATTTCCAAGTGCCTGCTCTATTAAGGCGATTTTTTCTATTGGATCATTTGAGTTTTTAATCATATAATCTAGTAGTAATCTCTCATTAAATGTTGAAGCAACCTCAGCTACAAATATTGTGTAGTTGTGTAAAGCATATGGTTGATTTTCATTTGAAAGCATTGTATGTAATGTATGCCCCAATTCATGAGCTAAAGTAAACACATCATCTAATGTAGATTGATAATTTAATAGCATATATGGGTGTACATCATAAACTCCTATTGAATAAGCTCCACTTCTTTTATTTTCAGTTTCAAATACATCTATCCAACCTTCACTTATAGCTTTATTCATTTTAGCTGAATAATCTTCACCAAGAGGAGCTACCGAATTATATACCATATCCTTTGCTAAGTCATAATCAAAAGTTTTATCATACTCTACTATATTTATACTATTATCATAATAATGATATTCTTTTAAACCTAAAGCTTTTTTTCTTAAGTTTACATATCTTTGTAATGGAGCATTATTGTCTATTGCTGATTTTAATAGAGTTTTATACACTTCTGTTGGAACATTTTTAGGCTCTAAAGCTTTTTCTAAACTTGAACCATAGTTTCTTCCCTTAGCAGAAGCCACATCTCTTTGAAGTAGTGCTCTATAAATAGCTCCATAGGTATTTTTATTATTTTCAAAAGCTCCATATAGTGCCTCAAAAGCTTTCTTTCTATCCTCTTGATTTCTATTTGTAGATAAAACTTTTGAGTAAACTCCATTTGTAACAGGTCCCTCGTATCCATCAGAAAGTTTTACCTCATTCCATTTCATATCAGAGATAGAAAGTTCTGCATATATATCATGAGGAGCTCCCATATATTGCCCATAGTAAGAAAGTAATTTCTCTTTTCCTTCATCCAATACATGCCCTTGTAATCTATAAATCTCCATAAGTCCAAATTTTTGATCTTTTAATTCTGGATTCTCAGCTATCCAACTCTCCATAGTTTCTTTAGGAATTTGTAATATTTCTGGAGTTATCCAAGCAGCACTTACAGAATACTCTGTATATAAAGCTTGTATCTCTTGAAGTTTCACTGATACTATCTCATCTTTAGAATCTAAATCCTTTAACATATATACATATACATAAAGTTTATCTAATAATCTTCCCATTTTCTCTTCTAATTGGATAAGTTCAATAAACTTTTTAGGATCCTCTTTTATCTTCCCTTTATATTCTGGAATCTCCTTCATCATAGATTTTAAACTCTCTAGCTCTCTGTCCCATTCTGTCCAGTCACTATAAAAGTCACTCATATTCCATTTATACTTATTATCAATTTCTGCTCTTTTTAACAATTTTGCCTCCTTTTTTTGTGGTTCTATAATCTCAGTTTTTACCTTTTCTTCCTCTTTTTTCTTCTCATTAGTAAAGTAAAAACCAGCTAATGCTGCAATAAAACCTATTATTATGAGATTTTTCATATTCCCACCTCACTAATCTAATTTTTTTAACTTTATCTCTCTATCTGTTGGAAGAACTTTATTTAATACTACACCTGAAAAAGCTGCTAAAGCTAATCCTGAAATAGAAACTGTTTGCCATACTGTTATGTTATCTACAGCAATTCCAAGAACAAATATTATAGAAGCAATTATTAAATTTCTAGAATTTGAAAAATCAAGTCTTGCATCTACAACTGTTCTTACCCCAACTGAAGCTATCATTCCAAATAATATTACAGAAACTCCTCCCATTACTGGTAGTGGTATAGTTTGTAAGAGTATTCCAAACTTTCCTATAAATCCTAAAATTATTGCATAACAAGCTGCTATTCTCAAAATAGATGGATCATAAACTTTAGTTACAGCAAGTACTCCTGTATTTTCACCATAAGTTGTATTTGCTGGTCCACCTAAAATTCCTGCTGCTATTGTAGCAAGTCCATCTCCTAATAGTGTTCTATGTATTCCAGGATTTTTAAAGAAATCCTTTCCAACAACAGCCCCATTTGTAGTTATATCTCCTATATGCTCTATAAATACCACTAGAGCAATTGGAGCTATAGCTATTATTCCTGTGATTGACATAACTGGAACAGTAAATAGATCACTAGCTGCATCTGCTGAAAGTCCAATCCATTTAGCTTGAGACACCACACTAAAATCTACCATTCCTAAAAAAGTTGCCACTATATACCCAACTATTACAGCTGCAAGTATTGGAATAAGTCTTAAAAATGATTTCTTCATCATAGTAATAGATACCATTGTTAAAATTACAGCAAGAGCAACTATCAAACTTTTAGTGTCAAATTTTCCATTAGCATATCCAGCCATATTTAAAGCTGTTGGACTCATTCTTAAGCCTATAAGCATTATAATTGGTCCTGTTACAATTGGGGGGAAAAAAGACTTTATCTTCTCTACACCGAAGACCTTAACTAGATATGCCATAATTACATAGATAAATCCCGCAGCAATTACTCCTCCTTTAATAGCCCCTATTCCCTCATTTTTTAAAACTAAAGTCAAAGCTCCTATAAAAGCAAATGATGATCCTAAAAATACTGGAACTATTCTCTTAGTGCAAAGATGAAAAATTAAAGTTCCAACTCCTGCTGATATAAGTGCTATAGATGGATTTAATCCTGTTAAGAAAGGAACTAAAACAGTAGCTCCAAACATAGCAAGTACATGTTGTATTCCTAAGATAAATTTGGCTTTTCCCATTACCTTTTCTGTATTTTCCATTTTTTATTTTCCTCCAAATATATTATCGATTATTTATTAAGCTTAGCTAAAAATTTCTCTTCATTAACTATAAATCTACTATGTTCTCCCTCTCCTACTAAAACATCTCCATGGAAAACCTTAACAGAAAAATCTAATTTTTTTCCATCTACTTTCTCTAAAATAGCAGTACAAGTTAATTCATCCCCTATAAGATTAGCTTTTAAGTGTTTAATATTTACAGATATTCCAACAGTTGTATCTCCTTCCCCTAACTCTTTTTGTACAAGGGTAAAAGCTGTACTCTCCATAAAAGCTATAAGCATAGGGGTAGAGAAAACCTCTAAAGCTCCAGAGGCTACCTTTGCTGCTGTTTCACTCTCTTTTACTATTTTACTTTGTGTAAAACTCATTCCTTCTTTTAACATAAACTCCTCCTTATGTAACACTTATATAATTATTTTTATTTTATTACTATTCCTAATAATTTTCCCTTTTTAAAAGTGACTGTTGATCTTTCTGATGATGCTATATTACTCATACATATACTATCTCCCTGATGAAGAGTATAATTCTCAAGAGGATATTTAAATCCTTCTAAAGTTAGTCCCTCTACTTTTTCAGAAAAAGGCACAAAGGAGATTGTTTTCCCCATCTCTCCTATAAACTCTTTATAATTTTCTATGGCAAAAATCTCCTCTTGCTCAGTTATAAAAGAGAGGTTTTTAAACTTAAACATAAGATTTAGATTTGTTAACTCGTGGTCCTTTCTCCCACCTAAACCTCCTATTATTATAAATTTATCATACTCTTTTTCTGTAAGATATTGAAGTATTAACTCTCCATCTGTAAAATCCTTATCTTTAGAAAACTTTTTTATAATTACTCCCTCTTTTTCATATTTCTCTAAAATTTCTTCAGATACTGAATCAAAATCTCCCCATATTTCTTTAGGCAAAATATTTAATTTTTCAAGAAGATTAGCTCCTCCATCAGCACAATAAATATCTCCCTTCTCATTTTCCATCAATTTTAAATAATACTCTCTACTCCCTAGTAGTTCTCCATTAAAAAATATATATGCTCTTCTCATTTTTCCCTCTAATCATCATCAAACTCTGTATCTACAACAATAAATATTGGTAGATGATCTGATATTTTATCTTTCATCATTCTATATTGTTTCTTAGTAAAATCCACTGCTCCACTCTTTCCTTCAAACTCTTGAGTATAAATCCTAGATAAAAACATATTATCGTAAGAGTTTGCAAGTTTATCCTTTCCAATTGTGGTTTTTATTCTCGGAGTAAGCACATAGACTAGATCATCACTATGATTTAAAATATTATCAAAAGCTTCATCATCTGCTCTTAAGTTAAAATCTCCGGCTAGAATTATATCATTCTCTTCCCTATCTAAATTTTGAAAATAATCATATACCCTATCCATAGCAAAGGCTTCTGCTCTTCTTTCAGATTCCCTCTTTCCAAAGATAGAGTGAACTAACACAAAGGTAAAATCAAAATTCCCAACTCTAAAATCTGCACCATAGGGGGGTCTTTCAAATCTCTTTCCCTCATCAGGATAAAACCCTCTCTCCTCTAAAAATTCTACTCTCTCCCTTTTCCAAATATATGCAAAATACTCTTTATAGCTCGTACTCCCTACTGGATATGGAGATATATGATACTCCCATTCTTCCCCACTCTCCTTTTCCAATTCTTTTACTAATTTTTCCACTCCTAAAGGATTCATTACCTCAATAAGTCCTACTATATCAAAACTTTCTAAAACCTTACTCATCAATACAAAATCCTTTTGAGCTTTTCCCAATCTAAGAGTATTAAAAGATGCTATATATCCCTCTTGAGCAAAAAGAGTAAAAGTTAACAACATGTATATAATAATACTTCTAATTTTTCTCAATCTATACACCTCTTTTTATTCTTTACACATTATATCATTAATTTTAAAAATTCTCTATCAGATTATTAAGTTATAACTTTATTTTTTCAAAAAATAAAAAAAGTTGTAAGACCTTAGTCTACAACATCTCATTGATATAATTAAGTTACTATGTTATAATAAAAAGATAAGGGAAACCTTTAATTCTGTGAGAAAGGAGGGTTTAACTTATGAAGAATTATTTTAAAATAGTTGTTAGATTTGGCAGAATCGAAATAACTATAAAAATAGCTCTTTAAGAGTTACCCTCAACCCTTACGGGTTATTGTTTCCCTTATATCTTTTTTAAATTATAACATATTAATAATAAAAAAACAAGTAATACAAATATTTGACTTTTTTTGATTTTTCAACTATAATCTTTCTAATATGGACATAATTTTTTCAAGGAGGGTATAATTATGATCGCAGCGTTTTTTGATATTGATGGTACTATTTTTAGAAACTCTCTTTTGACTGAACACTTTAAGAAACTCATAAAATATGATTTATTAGAATTTAGTGAATATGATAGAAGAGTCAAAGAAGCTTTCAAACTTTGGGATGAGAGAGTTGGAAATTATGATAGCTATCTAGAAGATTTAACTGGAACTTATGTTGATGCTATAAAAGGACTTCCTATAAAATATAATGACTTTGTTGCTGACAAAGTAGTTGAATTAAAAGGAAATAAAGTTTATGCTTATACTAGAAAGATGATAAAATGGCATAAAGCTCAAGGACATTTAGTTATTTTTATCTCTGGTAGCCCAGATTTTTTAGTTTCTAGAATGGCAAAAAAATGGGATGCTGATGATTTTTGTGGTTCAACTTACCACACTGATACAAATGGAAAGCTAACTGGAGAGATCTCACCTATGTGGGATTCTAAAAATAAATTAAAATCTATTCACATGTTTTGTGAAAAATACAATATTGATTTAGATAAAAGTTTTGCCTATGGAGATACTAATGGGGATATTACTATGTTACAACTTGTAGGAAATCCTAAGGCTATCAATCCAAGTTTAGAACTTTTAAATCACATAAAAAATAATGATGAGTTAAAGGCTAAAACAGAGATAATTATTGAAAGAAAAGATGTTATATATTCAGTTACTGCTGATGTAAAAACTTTAAACTCTACTTTTTAAGTTTGTAAAATTTTTATATAGATTGAGGAGGAAAGAGAAATGATAAAAAAGTTTATCTACTTTATCATTTCAACTCTGTTTCTATTCTTTAGTTCAAGTATCAATCCTACTATGGAGATAGATGGTTTCCATGATAAAAATCAAGCTATCTATATGATACATACTAATGATGATACAGAGAGTTATAGTTTTATACAACTTAATAGAATTGAGGTTTTTTCTAAAAATATTATTCGCACTGGGACCCCTCAACAAAAAGTTGAAATAAAACCTATAATTGAAAGATTTATTGAATATGAAAAATATTCTCCTATTCTCTATACTTTTGGAGAATATAGTATTTTAACTAGGTATGAATCCCGCATACTACGAATTTAAAAAACTCTTTAATTTTTGCAAAATATTTTTAAAGAAGTAAATTTTAAGGAGTAGTATTATGAAAGAGTTTTTTATTGGAACAGATGTTGGTTCAACAACAGTTAAAATTGTTTGTTTAGATGAGGAGAATAATGTCATCTATTCTATCTATCAAAGACATCTATCAAATGTAAGAGAGACTACTAAAGCTATGTTTGATACTTTCTTTGAATTTATGAAAGAGAAATATGGAGAGGATATTCACTTTAAAATCAATATCACAGGATCAAGTGGTATGGGTATTGCAAGTTGGATAGGAATAGAGTTTGTTCAAGAGGTTATAGCTTGTATAAAAGCTATTGAAATGGTAATTCCAGAAACAGATGTTGCCATAGAGTTAGGGGGAGAAGATGCTAAAATAACCTTCCTTAAAAACGATATGGATCAAAGAATGAATGGAAGCTGTGCTGGAGGAACTGGAGCTTTTATTGATCAAATTGCTGCTCTACTTAATACAGATGCTAGTGGTTTAAATGAACTTGCTAAAAACTATGATACTATCTATCCTATTGCTGCTAGATGTGGAGTATTTGCTAAAACTGATATTCAACCTCTTGTAAATGATGGAGTAAGAAAAGAGAATATAGCTGTATCAGTTTTCCAAGCTGTAGTTAATCAAACTATAACTGGTCTTGCCTGTGGTAAAAAAATAACTGGTAAGGTAGCTTTTTTAGGTGGACCTCTTTTCTTTTTAGATGAACTTAGAAAAAGATTCATAGAGACTCTTAATTTAAAAGATGAAGATGTAATCTTCCCTAAAAACTCACAAATTTTTGTGGCACAGGGAGCTGGATTTCTTTCTCAAGAGAATAGAAACACCTACTCACTAAATGAACTACAAGAAAAATTCTTAAAACTAAATGAAAAAGATACAAGTGAAACTTCAAGACTTCAAGAACTTTTCTCTAATGAAGAGGAGTTTGAAGAGTTTAACTTAAGACATGAAAAGGAAAAAATAGAAAATAGAGATATAGAGAGTTATAATGGTAATGCTTATTTAGGTATAGATGCTGGATCTACTACTATAAAAATCGTACTTATTTCAGAGGAGAAAGAGATTCTTTACTCTTATTACTCTCATAATAAGGGAAATCCTTTAGATAATATAATTAGCAATATGAAACTACTTTACTCTAAACTTCACAGTGGAATAAAAATAAAAGGTTCTTGTGTAACTGGATATGGAGAGAACCTTATAAAATCTGCACTGGGAGTAGATATTGGAGTTGTAGAAACTATTGCTCACTATAGAGGAGCGAAATTTTTCCAACCTCAAGTAGACTTCATACTTGATATTGGTGGACAAGATATGAAGTGTTTAAAAATTCAAGATGGAGTTATTACATCTATCTTGTTAAATGAAGCTTGTTCTTCTGGTTGTGGATCATTTTTAGAGACTTTTGCAAATTCATTGGGAATGGATATTAAAGAGTTTGCTAAACTTGGTCTGACTTCTAAATCTCCAGCAGACCTTGGAACTAGATGTACAGTTTTTATGAACTCAAAGGTTAAACAAGCTCAAAAAGATGGAGTAGAAGTAGCTGATATCTCAGCTGGACTCTCTTACTCAGTTGTAAAAAATACTCTATTTAAAGTTATTAAAATTAAAAACAAAGAGGAGTTAGGTAAATATATTGTTGTACAAGGGGGAACTTTTTTAAATGACTGTGTTTTAAGAGCCTTTGAAAAAGTTTCAGAAAGAGAGGTTATAAGACCTAATATTGCTGGACTTATGGGAGCCTTTGGAGCTGCTCTTATAGCTCAAGAGGAAGCCAAAGAAAAATCTACCCTTATGACTTTAAAAGAGTTAGATAACTTCCACTATACAACAAATTTAACTCGTTGTGGTATGTGTACTAATAGATGTCTTTTAACTATACATAGATTTGAAAATGGAGAGAATTTTATCTCTGGAAACAGATGTGATAATCCAGTTGCTAAGATGAAGAAAAACCAAGCACCTAATATGTTTGAGTATAAATACAATAGATTATTTAATTATACCCCTTTAGAACTTTCAAAGGCTACTAGAGGAGAGATTGGAATTCCAAGAGTTTTAAATTTCTATGACTCTTATCCATTCTGGTTTACTCTTCTTACAGAGCTAGGATTTAGAGTTGTACTTTCTGATGACTCATCTAAAAAACTTTATGAAAGTGGAATAGATACTATCACTTCAGATTCTATCTGCTATCCAGCTAAATTAGTTCATGGACATATTATGAATTTAATTGGTAAAGGTGTCAATAGAATATTTTATCCATGTGTAATCTTTGAAGAGAAAGAGGATAAAAAATCTCAAAATCAATTTAACTGTCCAATTGTTATGTCTTATCCTGAAGTTATTAAAAATAATATGGATATTATAAAGGAAAAAAATATTGATATGATGATACCTGTGTTCTCTTTTGAAAATAAAGAGGTACTCTATAAAACAGTAATGGAAGAGTTTACAAGATTTGGTGTAACTAAACCTGAAGTTAAACTGGCTGTAGATAAAGCTCTTGAAGAAAAGTATAATTTTAGAAAAGACATGCAAAATAGAGCTAAAGAGATTATTAGTGAGCTAGAAAGAACTGGAAAAATTGGAGTAGTCCTTTGCGGTAGACCATATCACTGTGACAAAGAGATACATCATGGTATTCCAAATATTATCAACTCTTTTGGTATAGCTGTATTAACTGGAGATGCTGTAGCTAGCCTTGGTTCATTAGATGATGAATTAAGAGTTATTGACCAATGGACTTACCATTCTAGACTTTATAGAGCAGCAACAGTAGTAGGAAAAAATCCTAACCTTGAATTGATTGAATTAAATAGTTTTAGTTGTGGTATTGATGCTGTTACTACTGACCAAGTTAATGAAATTTTAACTAACTATGGTAAAGTTCACACTCTATTAAAAATAGATGAGATTAGTAACCTTGGAGCTGTAAAAATTAGAATAAGAAGTTTACTTGCAGCTCTTGAATATAAGAAAAACTCTGTAGCAAATGTTATCAAACATAAAATAGAGTATAAAAAAGCTGAGTTTACTAAGGCTATGAAAAAAGAGTATACAATACTCGCTCCACAAATGGCTCCTATGCACTTTGATTTAATCAAACATGCTTTCAAAGCTCAAGGATATAATCTTGTAATCTTACCTGAAACACAAGAAGCCCTTGATTGTGGATTAAAATATGTAAATAATGATGCTTGTTATCCATCTATATTAGTAATTGGAGAACTTATATCAGCTCTTCAATCTGGAAAATATGATTTAGATAGAACTGCTGTTATTATCTCTCAAACTGGTGGAAGTTGTAGAGCTACAAACTATCTAGGATTTTTAAAGAAAGCTATAAAAGATGCTGGATTTGAAAAAGTACCTATACTTTCATTAAATGCTAATGGATTTGAAAAACAAGAGGGATTCTCACTTTCACTACCTCTTATACACAAGGCTCTAATTGCTGTTTCATATGGAGATTTACTTATGAAACTTCTATATCATACTAGACCTTACGAATTAAATAAGGGAGAAAGTGATGCTCTATATAAAAAATGGAATCAACAAGTTATTAAAAATATTCATAATGGTAACTTTGGAGAGTTTAAAAGAAACTGTAAACTTATAGTTGATGAGTTTGCTAAAATAGAAGTAAGTGATGAGAAAAAAATAAAAGTTGGTATTGTAGGAGAGATTTTAGTTAAATTTAGTCCTTTTGCTAACAATGACTTAGCTAATTTTATAGAGCAAGAGGGAGGAGAGGTTTATACTTCATCTCTTATGAACTTTGTTAAATACTGTATCTACAGTGATATCTTCCTATCTGAAAAATTCAAAGGAAAGATGGCTGGATTAAAACAAAGAGGAGCATTATGGGTATTAGATAGATATACTGCTGTACTTAATGATGCTATTTCAACCCATGCTAGATTTATGAGAGAGATCTCTATTCAAGAAACAGCTAAGAAAACTTCTGAATTTATCTCAATAGGACATCAATCTGGAGAGGGTTGGTTCTTAATGGGAGAGATGATAGATTTTATTGAACATGGAGTCCCTAATATAGTTTGTGTTCAACCATTTGGTTGTCTACCTAACCATATCACTGGTAAAGGAATGATTAAAAGACTTAGAGAGGAGTATGAAAATGTAAATATTACTCCTATTGACTATGACCCTGCTTATTCTGAAGTAAATCAACTTAATAGAATTAAGCTTATGCTATCAGTAGCCAAGAAAAATTTAAAGAAAAAAATATCTTAATTTTAAAATTTAATATTCAAAATCTAAAACATTATTTCTGTATATTTTATAGGAATAATGTTTTATTTTATTATAAAATGCTCTTGACTTTTTCACTGCAAAGAGATATAATTTATTATATAATTATATCATTTTTATAATAATTACAATTTAGTATGATTTATAATTTTAAAAGGAGGGGATTTATATGCTTTTTAAAATAACTGATACACATGAGGAGTTACGTAAAAAAGTAAGAGATTTTGCTGAATCTGAAGTTAAACCTATTGCTTTTATGTTAGATCAAAACAATGAATTTCCTACTGAGGCAATTAAAAAATTTGGGGAAATGGGTCTTATGGGAATACCTTATCCAAAAGAGTATGGTGGAGCTGGAATGGATACTCTTAGTTATGCAATAGCTGTTGAGGAACTATCAAGGGTTGATGGGGGAACTGGAGTTATTTTATCAGCACATGTATCTCTTGGAGCTTATCCTATATATGCCTTTGGTACTGAAGAGCAAAAACAAAAATATCTTATTCCTCTAGCTAAGGGAGAAAAACTTGGAGCCTTTGGACTTACAGAGCCAAATGCTGGTAGTGATGCTGGTGGAACTGAAACAACTGCTGAATTAGTTGGAGATTATTATATATTAAATGGTGGAAAAATATTTATAACTAATGCTGATAAAGCTGATACATATGTAGTATTTGCTGTTACTACTCCTGATATAGGAACTAGAGGAATTAGTGCTTTTATTGTTGAGAAAGGTTGGGAAGGATTTACATTTGGAGACCACTATGATAAGATGGGAATCCGTTCATCATCAACTGCTGAATTAATTTTTAACAATGTAAAAGTACCTAAAGAAAACCTTCTAGGAAAAGAGGGAGAAGGATTTAAAATAGCAATGTCTACACTTGATGGTGGTAGAATTGGAATAGCTTCTCAAGCTCTTGGAATTGCTCAAGGAGCTTATGAGCATGCTCTTGAATATGCAAAAGAGAGAGTACAATTTGGTAAACCAATAGCTCAACAACAAATTATATCTTTTAAATTAGCTGATATGGCTACAAAATTAAGAGCAGCAAGATTCTTAGTATACAGTGCTGCTGAACTAAAAGAAAATCATGAGCCTTTTGGAATGGAATCAGCTATGGCAAAACAATATGCTTCTGATATCTGCCTTGAAGTTGTAAATGATGCTCTACAAATCTTTGGAGGTTCTGGATACTTAAAAGGAATGGAAGTAGAGCGTGCTTATAGAGATGCTAAAATCTGTACTATTTATGAGGGAACAAATGAGATTCAAAGAGTGGTTATAGCTTCTCATCTTTTAGGAAAAACCTCTAAAAAATCAGTAGTTGATAAAAATTCCTCTTTAAAAAATAATATTTCTTCTCGTAAAAATATTATTTTTAAAGATGGAGATAACAGACAAAAAGCTAATTTACTTATTAAAGCTTTAAAGGAAGAAGGATTTGAATTTAACCCTGCTGCTCTTCTCGATGCTCCTATATCCACTTCCAAATATGTTGTTAGTGCAGGTTTAGGTATTGGAGAAAAAGAAAATTTAACTCTTATTAAACAGTTAGCTTATTTTATAGGTGGAACTATTGCCTCTTCAAGACCTGTAGCTGAAGGCTTAAAATATCTTCCATTAAATCGTTTTGTTGGAATGTCTGGACAAAAATTTAATGGAGAGCTATATATAGCTTGTGGTATTTCTGGAGCTGAAGAACACCTTAAAGGTATAAAAGAGGTTCAAACAATTGTAGCAATTAATATAGATCCAAATGCCCCTATATTTAAACATTGTGATTATGGAATCGTTGGAGATTTGAAAGAGATTTTACCTCTTCTTGTTGAAATTCTTGAATCTAAATAAATTTTAAAAAAATATTAAAAAAGAGAAAATTTTACTATTATTTATACTAATAGTGATTTTCTCTTTTTCTATTGGTATTTTTAAATTATACTTTTCGCATCCAATTCCAATTTCTCTCCATATCTCAGCTTATTTCTCATACCTTGAATAATATTATCAAGTTTTGTCAACTCCTCTAAGATACCTCTTTCCTCATCAGTTATCTCCATTATTTTATGGATACCACCATTATTTATAACTATTCTCTTATCTCCCATTAGAGCCAAAAGGGGATCATGGGTAGCCATTAAAACTATTTTCTCCTCTCCTACAAGTAGATCTAGAGCTTTTTTCCTATCTATTCCAGCATTTTCAATCTCATCTATTAAAACTATGGGAGAGGTACTTAAAATTGCTGTGTCAGCTATCATAAGAGCTCTTGATTGTCCACCACTTAAACTTGTAATAGGAGTATCTATTTTAAATTTTTCTCCTGCTAACTCATTAGCTTTTTCAAAAATTTTCTGAATTACCTCTTCCTCTTGCTCTACCATTCTACTTTTAGCATGTAGTTCTAAAAACTCATATACAGTTAAGTCCATTACAAAATTCATATTTTGTGAAAGTTGAGCTACTAACTTATTGCTTGAAGAGAATCTGCTCTTTTTATCTAAAGGATTTCCATTTACTAAAATGGTTCTTTTGGTAGGAGTATCCCCTTGAGCTCCCCACTCTATATCAGCTAGTAATCTACTCTTTCCACTTCCAGTTGGTCCCACTATAGAGATTATCTCTCCCTTTCTAATAGTAAATCTATCAAAGGATTCTCTCTCTCCTAATTTATTTATTCCAGCTAAAATTGTCATCTCTTCAATGGTATTATCCTCTATTCCAAGTAACTCCACCATCTGATTTACAAATTCCACATAGTTCTCTATAAATTTCTCTCTATCTAAAGATTTCTCCTCTAGAGTACTCTCATCATAGGAGTTTAAAATATCTATTAAGTTTTTTTCAAAATCTAAATCTATATGGTTATCCCTCAAAAAATCCTCTACAAAGGGGTATTTAGAGATAACTAACTGTAAATTGCCCTCTATTAAAAACTTTTTATTTACCACAGCAACCTCCCTTACATGATGAGCCTAAATCTATTTTTCTTACATTTCCCATTTGATGCTCCTCACCTATTCTAGTCTCTCCTAAACAGTAAGAGCATAGAGCTGATGGCATAGAGAATCTTAAACTCTTTCCTTTTAAACTCTCTATCTTCTCATTTTCATCATAGATAAGAGTTCCGAATTCATAAGCTCCCTGACCATTAAGTCCATTTACATGTATAATAGTAGCCTTAGGATTTACTGAAATAACCCTTGAAGCAAATACCTCTCTTTCAGCTTGAGAAACAATATCTCCCTTAGTTATAACCACTATATCTGCACTTTTTAGCATAGGACCTATCTTTTTAGGAGTATTTATTCCACTTAGATTATCTATTACACATACAGCTTTTATATCTCTAATATAAGGTGAACATCTATTACAAAGTCCAGCACTCTCTGTTATAAGAATATCCAATCCTTCATCTAATCCCCATTTTACAACTTCCTCTATATTACTTACAAAGTAGTGGTCTGGGCACAATGATCCTGATAAACCTTTTTTTACTGGAACCCCTATCTTTTCATATAATTTATCATCATCAGTATAAAGGCAGTCAAATTTTACTACTCCTACCTTTATCCCTCTCTGTTTAAAACTCTCTATTGTTTTTATTATCAAAGAGGTTTTTCCAGATGATGGTGGCCCTGATATAGTTATTAAATTCATCCTATTCCTCCTCACTAGCTCTAAAAAATATCTCTTTAGTTTTCTCTAAAATCTCACCTATGTTATTATTGTGGATATAATCCCAACCACACCACATAAACTTCTTTCCTTCTAATCTATTATCTACATTGGGATTTACTGTTGGGAAAAGTCCTTGATGAGAAAATACCTTTCCTACTTCCTCTCCTGCCAGATAATCTACAAGTTTTTTAAGTTTATCTGCCTTTTCTTTTTTAGTTAACATAAATATTGGTGAGATTGCTGCTCCATCACTAGGCCAAACTGGAACCATTGGTCCGTCTGCCTTTATCATCTTAGTAAAGAAATATGGCATAATTGTAACTGTTGGAGTGTTCTCCTTCATCTTATCAGATTTTACCATTTGAGATGGGTGTAGATTCTCTAAAAGTGCTCTTCCAAGATTAGCTACTCCCTCCTCTCCATAATTTTTATTTATATTTATTAAGATAGAGTTAAATAGATCAAAATCTGATATTGGTAAGCTTACAGATTTTCTAAACTCTGGCTTCAATAGGTCAGCCCAAGATTTAGGTAACTCTCTATCTCCTAACATATTCCTGTTTACTAAAAATACTGCTGGTACAACTCCAAGCATAGAGTAATCTCCATCTGGATCTTTTAAAGAGATCTCCTCATTTTGAAAATCTTTGTTGTACTTCTCTATTCCTGTTATATCCTTAAATATATTCTCTTTTTTAAATTTTCCCATAAGAGTTTCTTCAAAGAAAAGATCAAATCCTGCTGATATAAATATATCTGCTAATTTTTCTGGGTGGTTAGCTTTAATTACGTCTTCCTTTAACCAATCAAGTCCAGCTGAGGCAGCTTTTAATTCATATTTCACTTTTATATCAGGATTCTCTTCTAAAAAATTATTAAATCCCTCTAATAATGGTATTCTTATAGGACAAGGAAGTAATCCCATAACTGTAATCTCCTCATCAACCACTTGATTTTTTTTCATAGTGATATCTGCACTCTCTCTTTTTTGTTCAATATACTCATTTAATAACTCTATAAAAGTTTCTACATTTAACTTTTTACTAAGTAGAGCATTTTTTAAACTCAACTTACCTAATATATTTTTTACACTTTCACTATTTAAATTTTTAAATCCCTTTGACTCTAAAAACTCAATACTCTCTGGATACTTCTCACATATCTCTAAAATTGTCATACTCTCATCTATATATCTCATAATCTCCTCCATCAATCTTTCCTATTTTCATATACATTATACTATGAAATATAAAAAAAATCAGTAACATATGTTACTGACTTAATTTTAATTTAATACTAGCTAAAGAAAATTTAAAGAATTGTGTAATTTATGAAGAGAAGTTAGATTAACTCAGCGAAATCGAACGCTAAAAAACACAACTGTTTGAGTGAAACGAGTTTTGTGTTTTTAGTGAGATAAGCCATAGTTAATCAACTTCTTGGAATATGGAACAATTCTTAATTTTCTTATAAAAATAAATATTAAAAGAGAGAAATGATTATTTTTATATTTCTCTGATATGGATATTTTGACTTCTGTCTGGTCCAACAGATACAACTGATATTGGACATCTTAAGATCTCTTCCATTCTCTTAATGTAGTTTTTACAGTTTTCTGGTAACTCATCATAAGTTTTCATTTGAGAGATATCCTCTTTCCATCCTGGTAACTCTTCATATATAGGTTTTGCTCTATATAAGATCTCAGTAGAAGCTGGTACATAATCATATCTCTTACCATCTATTTCATAAGCTACACAGATTTTTACTGTATCTAATCCACTTAATACGTCTATCTTAGTGATAACTATATCTGTAAGTCCATTGATATCTACAGCATATTTTCCAACAACTAAGTCTAACCAACCACATCTTCTAGGTCTTCCAGTTGTTGCTCCATACTCTCCACCGATTTGTCTTAATTGCTCTCCTAACTCATCTGTTAACTCAGTTACAAAAGGTCCCTCTCCAACTCTTGTAGTATAAGCTTTCATTACTCCTATACCTTTAGTTATCTTTCTAGGTGATACTCCAGCTCCTGTAGTAACTCCTCCTGTAGTAGGTGATGAAGATGTAACATATGGATAAGTTCCATAGTTAATATCTAGCATCATAGCTTGAGCTCCTTCAAATAGAACTAATTTATCCTCATCTAAAGCTTTGTTTATCTCTGGTATAGAATCTATTATTCTATGTCTTAATCTGTCAGCATATCCAGTATAGTCAGCTAATATTTCCTCATAAGATAGTGGCTCAGCTCCATAGATTTTAGTTATTATTTCATTTTTCTCAGCTAGGAATCTTTTTAATTTCTCAGCAAAGATATCCATATTTAAGAAATCTACAGCTCTTATTCCAACTCTGTTTATTTTATCAGCATAGCATGGTCCAATTCCTCTTTTTGTAGTTCCTATTTTGTTTGCTCCGCTAGCCTCTTCATTTAGCTCATCTATTCTTACATGGTAAGGCATAATTATATGTGCTCTATCACTTATAAATAGGTGATCTATTTTAGCTCCCTTTGCCTCTAATGTATCTAACTCTTTTAATAATACCTTAGGATCAACTACAACCCCTGGTCCTATTATACACTTTCCATTTCCATGTAACATTCCTGAAGGTAATAGATGTAATATAAATTTCTCTCCATTAACTACTACAGTGTGTCCTGCGTTGTTTCCTCCTTGGAATCTAACAACGTAATCAGCTCTGTCTGCTAATACATCTATTATTTTACCTTTTCCTTCGTCACCCCATTGAGTTCCTACTACTACATATCCAGCCATTATTACCTCCTACAGCCTATTTAATTTTTTCAATTTCAATATAGTTAATATTTTTATTGTGTTTACATAAGAAAAGTTGCTCAAATTCTGTTTTTATATTATCAACAGCTTTTTCACTTTTGTGCAGATCTGGAGTATGATATACTACTCTGTATCCATCTAAACTCTCTACTAAGTCTATTACATCTTGATAGTATTTGTCGTGGTCAGTTTTAAAGTAAAACATTCCACCTTTTTTTAATATCACATCTAAAGTTTTGAAAAAACTCTCTTGAACTACTCTATTTTTTTCATTCTCTTCCCAAGGATCTGGAAAGTTTACATAGATACCATCAACTTCATTTTCAGCTACAAAGTCAAGTATCTCCTCCCCTCTTCTTCTTAAGAAAAGAGCATTTGTTGATCCATCTCTTTTTACCTTATTAGCTGACAGTACAAGTCTTTTAAATCTAAGCTCAAGTCCCATGTGGTTTCTCTCAGGGTATCTCTTTGCCATTCCCTGTGCAAAGTTTCCGCTACCTGAACCTATCTCTAAATATATTGGATTGCTGTTTCCAAAAAACTCATGCCATTTTCCTTTATAAGAATCCATTATCTTTTTATCATAGATAATGTACTCTGGATAATCCAAAAGTTTAAACATATATGGATTATAGTTTTTTCTTGGACTTTTGAAAAAATGGCTCCATAGATTTTCTCTTAAATCTTCCATTACTCCTCCATCTATTATAATTTATCTACTTTCTCTATTATCTTATCTGCTGTTTTACTATTTTTCTCAAAAAGCTCTCTTATTTTATCCTTTGAACTCTCTTGAGCTATTTTAACTTTTTCAATAGCTTTTAAAAACTCCTTTGTATTACTAACCTTATAACCTAAATCTAACTCTAGTATCTCTCTTGATATCTCCTTAACATTTTGAAGGTATGGTCCAAATATTGGAGTCTTTCCATAAAATAGTGGTTCTAATAAGCTATGCCCACCTATATCTACTAAAGTTCCTCCTACAAAGGCTATATCTGTGATAGAGTATATCTTTCTCAATACTCCTATCCTATCAACTATTATAATATCTGTTTTATCTCTTCTACTATCTAGTTCACTATATCTCTTGTAAGTAAATCCATACTCTTTTACAATCTCTTCTATCTGTGGAGTTCTCTCAACATGTCTAGGAACTAGGATTAACAGAGTATTTTTTAACTTTTTAAAAGTTTCAAGTAGTACTTCATACTCTCCACTTCTACTACTTCCTGCTGTAAATACCTCTCTACTTCCTACATTAAATAGCTCTTTTAACTCTCTTTTCTCCTCAGTGCTATACTCTTGAAAAGAGATATCAAACTTAAGGTTTCCTAAAGTTTCCACCTTAAAACTTTCAGCTCCTATCTCAACTATTCTTCTACTATCTTCATCAGATTGCATATAGAACCTGTCTACACTTAAAAATATCTTTCTTAAATATCTAGAAAGTTTTTTATATCTCTTTAAACTTCTATCAGAGATTCTTCCATTTACTATAACAACCTTAGCTCTTTTTCCACCTTCACTTATTAAATTAGGCCAGATCTCTGTTTCTACTAAGATCAGTAAATTTAACTTTATTCTTTTTAAAATATTTAAGATATTTTTTCTATCATCTAATGGAAAATAGAATATATCTACCCTCTCATTTTTTCCAAATTTGTCCCTTGCTACTCCTATCCCTGTATCTGTAAACATAGTAAGAAGTACTCTCTCTTTTCTATTTTCTAAAAGTTTTTTTATGAGAGTTTCTGAAAGGTTTATCTCTCCAACAGATGAACAGTGTACCCAAATGTACTCTTCTTCTCTTAAAGATGAAAAATCCTGCTTTAATCTTTTTCTTAAGAACTCTCCCTTTTTACCACCTACTGCCATTAACAGTAAAATAAAAGGTTTTAGTATTCCTCTTAATACTTGATAAAACATCTTAAACTCCTATTTTTTCATCTATATATTTAGAGATAGCAGCTACCACTTCATCAATACTCATTGTACTACTGTCTATCTCATGAGCATCTTCAGCTTTTTTAAGTGGACTCTCTTTTCTAGTGGAATCTATATGATCTCTCTCTTTAATTGAAGCAAGTACTGATTCATAATCAGCTTCTACTCCCTTCTCTTCATACTCTTTAAGTCTTCTTTTTGCTCTCTCTTCTGGAGAAGCTACTAAGAATATCTTTACATCTCCATTTGGAAAAACTACTGTTCCTATATCTCTACCATCTAAGATAACACTCTTTCCCTTGCTAATCTCTCTTTGTAGATCTACAAGTTTTACCCTTACCTCTTTTATAGCTGCCACAGGAGATACCACTGCACTCACTCTAGGAGTTCTAATCTCTTCAGATACATCTTTTCCATTTAGAAAAAATTGATTTCCTACTATATCTAATTTTGTATTTTCAAGCATAGTTTCTACAGCTTTACTGTCATCTAAGTCTATACTATTTTCTAAAGCATAAAGGGCTATCATTCTATACATAGCTCCTGTATCTAAGTAAGTGAAGCCATACTTCTTAGCTATTATCTTAGCTATTGTACTCTTTCCACTTCCAGCAGGTCCATCTACTGTAACTATAAACTCTTTCATTTTCCCTCCTAATTATGCTTTTATAAGCATAGCTCTCCACTCTTTATCAGCTTTTATCTCTTCTACTGTAAATCCTAAGCTCTCTACTTCTCTTTTTAATAACTCACATTTATCTTCAATAATTCCAGAGAAGATAATCTTTCCATTTGGTTTTACAACCTTTGAAATATCGTGTAAAAGTATAAGTAGTACATCAGCTAAAATATTAGCCACAACTACATCAAATTTCTTATTCTCAACAACAGAGATTAAATCTCCTTTATAAACTTTAGCTTTCTCTTCACTAATTTTATTTAATTCAAGATTTTCTTTAGCTGATTCAACTGCTAATTCATCTATATCAGTTCCATATATTTCACTAGCTCCAAGTCTATCAGCTGCAATCATAAGTATTCCAGAACCTGTTCCTACATCTATTACACTATCTCCTTCAGAGATATTCTCTTCCATAAGTTTTAAACATAGTGAAGTAGTAGGGTGTGAACCTGTACCAAAAGCTCTTCCTGGATCTAATTCTATTATAAGTTCATCAGCTTCTGGAGTATACTCTCTCCAAGTAGGTTTTACTACAAATTTTTCACTTACTTTTTCTGGGAATAAATATTTTTTCCAACTATTTTGATAGTCTTCTTCATCGTATTCATAAAAATCAACTGTATAGATTATATCATCTCTATCTGCAAATTTTTCTTCAAAAGTAGATAGTATTGCCATCTTTCTCTTTTCAGCATAAGGATTTAATGGAAAGTAAGCAGAAATAGCATGGTCTACCATTAAAAATTCCTTCTCATTTTTATAAAAATCTAACGGATTTTTACTTTTCATTGGTTCTTCTATCTTTAATCCAGTTACTCCAAACCCATAAAATATATCTGAAATCTCTTTAGTAGCTCTCTCTATATCATCACTTTCATATATTACCTTTATCTCTACTACTTTCATTCCTCACTCCTTATAAATATGATATCTCCATAAGAGTTTTACTTATTCTCTCTATCTTTTTACACTCTCCAGTTTCCTCATCTAGCTCTATATCTAAACCACAAAGTCTCTCATTTCCCTCTGCTATCTCAAACTTTTGAGGAAGAGAGTTTAAAAATTTAGGTAATACTGATTGAACCTTCATACCTATTATTCCATTCTCTGAACCTGTCATTCCTACATCAGTAATATATCCAGTTCCCTCAGGTAGTATTCTCTCATCAGCAGTTTGTATATGTGTATGTGTTCCATAAACCACAGAAACATAACCATCTAAGTGCCATCCCATAGCTATTTTCTCAGATGTTGCCTCAGCATGGAAATCCACTATTATAAATTTTGTCTCTTTTCTTATCTCTTTAACTATCTCTTTTACCTTTTTAAATGGACAATCAATAGGAGCCATAAAAACTCTTCCTTGGATAGAGATAACTCCAATCTTATTACCCTTTCTATCCTTTACTATTGTATATCCCTTACCTGGTGTATTTTCATCTGGATAGTTAGCAGGTCTTAACACTCTATCATTTCTATCCAAATACTCATATAGTTCCTTTTTATCCCAGATGTGATTTCCACTTGTTATCACATGACAACCCCACTCTTGTAACTGTTCAGCTAGCTTTACTGTAAGTCCAAAACCTGCAGCAGCATTTTCTCCATTTACAATTATGAAGTCATACTCCTTACCTCTCTTCTCTAAAAAAGTTTTTAAAGTCTCTCTTCCTGGGCTTCCAACTATATCTCCTACCACTAAAATTCTCATTAATTTCCCTCTTTCTATCAATAGGTTTTTTACATTAAATTATATCATAAAACCCATAATTTTGTCCAAAATTTATTTAAAATTTTTCATTACTTTATCCTATTTCCTATCTAGATAACTTTAAGGTAAATAATAATTAAATAATATAAAATAGTTGCTTTTTGATAGCAAAAAAGTTATAATAGAGTTGGAAGGATATGTTATTATAGCCAACTAAATGATTGATATATATTAAGCTTAGAATTTAAGCCCTAATAGTTTTTATTGGGGCTTTTATTCTACCCTTAAGCAAGGTAGAATATATCTTTTCTTTTTTTGTCACAAAAAAGTGCTAATATATCTCTAACACAACTATTTGAAAGATGGGCTACTGTTTTTAATCTGGTTGGGAATGGGAATTTTTCAAGTACATATTAATAAATTTATGAATATGCACAAAGTTGATATGTTTGCCTATAATGGAATTGATTTGATGGGAATACAAAAAATTATAGTCTGCCTTTTCTTTGTAGGATTTTTCTATAAGATTCAAGACTGGAAATGTAATTTTATTGAGAAGTCTCTAAGTCTTTTAGCTGACTATAGCTTCCCAATATTCTTTATACATAATTATGCTATATTGATAACTAAATCCCTTTTAGAAAAAAATAGTATCACCCTAAATTTTAGTTATCTCGGATTGATACTTTTTACTGCATATATATGTATTGTATCTATGATTTTTACTAAGGGAGGTGAACCTCTCCCATTTAAAGCTTTCAACTTTTGAAGTGGGAGCTTCTTTCTTGGGAAGTAGTTGCTTTTGTTAGCCAACTATATTTACCAAGCTATCCCCGTAGTTCCTACGGTTCTTTTTATTTCTTATATTGCTTCTCTTATTCTTAATCCTTCAGTCAATATATTTTTACTTGCATTTATATCTCTATCATGATGAGTATTACAAATTGGACAAGTCCACTCTCTTATATTTAGAGTTTTCTTCCCAGCTCTATAACCACACACAGAGCATATTTGGCTTGATGGATATAACCTATCAATTTTTATTATCTCTCTTCCATACCATTTAGCCTTATACTCAAGCTTATTTACAAAACTAGCCCAAGATACATCAGCTATAGATTTAGCTAATTTATGATTACAAAGTAGTCCCTTTGTATTTAAGTCTTCTATACATATTATATCGTGGTTTTTGATAATATACGTACTCAACTTATTTAAGAAATCTGTCCTCATATTCATAATTTTTTCATGTATCTTAGCCACTTTAACTCTTTGTTTTTGGTAGTTTTTAGCTTCGCTTAATTTCTTATTTAATTTTTTAGCAATTAGAAATCTTTTAGACAATTTTCTCTGTTCTCTTTTTAATTTATCTTCTAGTTGTTTTCTAAATTTAAGATTTTCTATTTTTTCTCCAGTGGATAAAATAGCCATATCTTTTATACCTAAATCAATTCCTACTGATGAATTAGTTTTAGGTAGTTCCTGTATATCAACTTCACACAGTAAAGAGATAAAATACTTATCACTTCCTTTACGTGATATAGTAGCAGATTTTATTATACCCTCTATTTTTCTATGTACTTTTATTTTTATCAATTCTTTTAATTTTGGAAGTTTTAACCAATTTTCAAAAATACTTATAGTCCCATTTTGATTATTGGTTGTATAACTTTGTACAGGATTTTTCTTAGATTTGAATTTAGGAAAACCAATAGATTTATCTCTAAAAAAATTTTTATATGCTTTATCTAAATTTATTTGGGCATTAGCTAGAGCAAGACTATCAATTTCTCTTAGAAATTCATACTCTTTTTTATACTTTGCAGGAGTAGGATATTTTATTTTTTTATTAGGACTCCCTTTACTCTCTTCATATGCTTTAATTCTATCATTTAGCATAAGGTTGTAAACAAGACGAACAGAACCAAAAGTTTTATTAAAAAATATCTTTTGTTCATCGCTTGGATAAATTCTAAATTTATATGCTTTTAGTTGTTTCATCTGTTCACCTCCATCTAATCTATCAAAATTATTCTTATCTATATTATAGCATAATTTTTAGAAAAGAATTAGGTAATTCACCGCACTACCTATAGAAGTGGGCCACTTCTTGCCAGTTATGTTAAATTTTTTCATATTTGAACTTTTTTCTAAATTTCCGCTGCAATACTCTTTAAAAGATATACGTTTTTTTATTTTTTCAAGAATTTAAGGATTATAATCCTATAAAATTATACTTTTTATAATATACAAGATTAAATTCCTATTTTAATGTTATTCCTTCTCTATCTATCTCGTCTTTAAAAGCTTTATCTATTATCTTATTATACTCTACTACATCTGCTACATAGGGTATTTTCCCCTCTTCCAAATGCTCTCTTATCAATGCTATCTCTAACTTAGTCAACTCTCCTTTAATTGCTATATCTATATCTGAATACTCTCTATAGTCTCCCCTTGCCCTTGATCCAAATATAATTATTTCATCTATATTTGGAAAAAGAAAATATAAAGCTTTTAACTCGTCATAATATCTCTCTTTTAATCCAAATTTCAAGATAACTAAACCTCTCTTTCTTTTAAAAACTCACAGTTTCTTTTTAATTCTTCATAATATCTATTTACTATTCTCTCATATATCTCATCTGCAATAGCCTGATTATAGATATGAGAAGTCAAATTTCTATCATCTAACATCTCTATCCAAATTTCAATATTCTTGATCAGACCAATTTTTCCTCCCTCTTTTATTGTACTCTTAGGAGTTGTAGCACTCTCTACTCCCTCCTCATTAAGTAAAGATTTTAAAGCTTTCCAAGAAAGCTCTAAAGTAAACTCAAATCTTTGAATTACACCATCTTTTAAAGTTGAAAAATCTATCTTCTTACTCTCTTCTATAGCTTCTCCTAATCTATTTACCGCTTTTTCTAAATCCTCTATTCTCTCTTCCCATCTTTTTCCCATAATTCCTCCAAAAATCTATCTATTTCTTATTTCATATTATAGCATAAAATAAAAAAATCTCCTAAACCATATAGGTTAGGAGAGATTTTATTCATCCTCTATCTTTTGAATATTCCTTTTTATAACTTATCCGATATCAATCATATGCGTTTTACATCAAAAAATTTTTTCCTATTAGATTCTATATCAAATACTAGCACCTTACATTCTAACCAGGATAATTTATCTTTTAAACTATCTTGAATACCTTTCATTATCATCTTTTTTGTTCTTAATTTTGCTTGAAATTCTCCTTCTAAAAAAAGAATAATCCATATTTTTTTCTCATCTCTTTCTATCTTATCAAAATCTATTCTACTATAAAAGTCTGCTAATTTTTTAGCAACTTCACAGCTACCTTTTCTAGTCTTTGCACCTACAATACAAGCTAGTGTACTTTCCACTTTTTTAGCTATTTCTACATCAAAAGATTCTAATTGTGGATTATTATTGATTGTTCTTTTAATATTCTCTTCTTCATAACCATAACAATCTTTAACTTCCAAGAAAATTATATTTTTATCATCACTGACTAAAAAATCGACTCCTTTTCCTTTAGGAAGTTTAGAATAATATCTTCGATAAAAAGTATCTTCATCAAATTTTATTATTTGATATTTTTCTTCAAAAATAAATTTTAGATTTCCTTCACTCATCTCCATATATTAAATCTTGCTCCCTTCTATAAAATTCATCAAACTCTTGTAATATAGAATTATGCTTTAAATCAGATGTCTCATTTGCTATTTCCGCCTTTATTTTATTTTCATCACTATACAATGAGATGAATTTTATATCTAAATTATTTTTATTAGTATTTGGATATGAAGCTAATAAATTAAAAGTCTGTTGTATGAAATAATCATGTGTTGTAATAAAGACTTGCACTCCCATTTTTGCCAGCTCAACTATTGCATCTACTATTGCTTTTGCCATTTTAGGATTCATATTTGTTTCTGGTTCATCCCAAAATAAAATTGAATTTTTATTTAAACTTCCACTTGAAATAAGATATAAAATTGTTGCTAATTTTCTATATCCTTCTGAGACTAATCCCATTTCAAACTCTCCCTTACCCTTAACCTTTAAATAAAATTTTTTATCTTTTTGAACTATATTTCCATTTATTATTCCTTCAAAACTCTTTAAAACAGTACTCTGCTCTATACTGTTAGCTCCCTTTTTTAAAGGTCTATCCAATAATTTTGTCAAATCATAATAAGTCTCTTCAAAATCTAAATGATACTCTTCATATAACGTTTGAAAATGTTCTGTAGCTGATATCATCTCTTTTGGCGGTAAATATATTGGATCAAATTTTTCTACTTTCTCTTTTAAATTTATTTCTAAATTCAAATGTTTTTCTTTTCTATTTCCAAATGATATATTTAATTTTTCTTTTTTAGAATTCTTCTTTCCATTAGAATAGATTATCTCTATATCAGCAGTATTACTCCCTTGTTTTCTACTAACTAATCTTCCAATTTTCATATCTTCAGGTCTGAATACACCTTGAATTTTTTTTAAAATCCCTTCCGATATTTTCTCTTTAGTAACTTCTCCTTGTAAATTTGAAAGAGGTTTCATCCCAGCATACATAATTTTTAACAACGAAGTTTTTCCTGTACTATTTTCTCCACAAATTATATTTATATTTGATGACCAATCAAACTCTATATCTTCAAAAAGCATAAACTCTTTTAATTTTAAAGATGATATTTTCATTTGATTCACTCCCCTCTTTAATTCTAATTTAATTTTTCATATTATAACATAAAATAAAAAAATCTTCTAATTCTTTAAAAATCTATCTATTCCCTCTTTCCAATGAGGTATCTTTTTCTTTACTACTCTTTCTATCTTACTACTATCTAGTTTTGAATACTTAGCTCTTTTAGCTTTTAATGGAAAATCACTTGTCTTAGCTCTCTCTAATTTTCCATCCCAACCTATTTTTTTTAGAATATATTCTGCTTGTTCATACTTAGATGCTTCTCCACTATTGGAAAAATGATACAATCCAAATTTATCTGTTTGTATTAAATCCCATGAAAACTCTGCTAAATCTTTTGAATATGTTGGGCTAGATATTTGATCATCTACTATCTTTAATATATCTCTATCCTTTGACCAATTTATTACCTGCTTACAAAAATTACTGTTTCCCATTCCAAATACCCAAGAAGTTCTAATTAGAAAAATTTTTTCATACTCTAATGAATATTTTTCCCCTTCTAACTTAGCTTTTGAGTATATTGATAATGGATTAGGTATATCTTCCTCTATATATGGTATCTCCTTTTCTCCATCAAATACAAAATCTGTTGAATAAGTTACAAATATAATATTCTTTTCTTTACATATTTCTGCTAAATTTTTAGGAGCATAGGCATTTAGAGCATAACATTTGTCTACTTCATCTTCTGCTTTATCCACATTATTATATGCTGCACAGTTAATAACTATAGTAAAATTATTATTGTTAATAAACATTTCTAACTTTTTCCTATCAGTTATATCTAGTTCAGTATAATCAGTAGCTAGATATTTTATTTCTAATTTATCAAATAGTTTTTGAAAATCTTGCCCTAATTGTCCATTAGCTCCAGTAAGTAGAACATAATCTCCTTGATAACTCTCTGTATACTCTTTAAAAGATTGATGTTTTTTATCTTTTTCTGATAGAGTAAGCTCTGCTATTCCATACTCTTCTAACTTCCAATCAATATTTAGATCTTTATCGTCATACGTTATTCCACTCTCATATTGAGGATAATAAAAATCATCACACTTATACTCTATCTCTGTATCATCTTCTAATGTTAAAAATCCATGAGCAAATCCTCTTGGAATATACAGCATAGTTTTATCTACTTCACTTAACTCTATTCCAAAATATTTTCCATAAGTAGAACTTTCCTTTCTAATATCTACAACTATATCATATATTCTCCCTTTAATAACCCTTATAAGTTTACCTTGAAGATGCTTACTTTGAAAATGTAATCCTCTTAATACTCCCTTTTTAGATTTAGAGTGATTATCCTGTACAAATTCATTTACTATGCCTAATTTTTCAAACTCCCTTTTGCTATATGACTCTAAAAAGAAACCTCTATTATCTCCAAATATTTTGGGTTTTATTATCTTTATTCCTTCAATTTCTATCTCTTTTACACTAAATTTTTCCATATTAACAGCTCACTTAATTTTTTCTATATTATAGCATAAAATAAAAAAATCTCCTAAACCATATAGATTAGGAAATTTTTTAGTTAATTAACTATTAATCTTTAATGATATATCCTCAAAAATACTATCTAATAAACTGAATCTATTTTGATATAGAGACCTTTTTTTAGAAGGAATCTCCTCTAATTTTTTTCTTTCTAACTTTGTAGGTAAAATCCACATACCATCTTTTTCTGTACCATCTATGCTTTCCCAAAATTCATCATAGTTAGCATGAACTTTTCCCTCTTTTTTCTTTCTGTAATGTTCTGAAAAATATATATGTTTATCTCTTCCTACCCCTATTATTTCGTACTCTGGAAATAGTAAATAAAGAACTTCTAAAACTATCTTTTTAGGAAAAATACCATACATACTTTTAGTAGCTTCTTTTATCAAATTAGGATTTTCTCCTCTTTCTAATCCTTGTAATCCACCAATTATTATACTATTATCTAAAAATCCAAAGGTGAGTTTTGCTAATGGTTTATCTTCAAAATTATAACAAACTAAACTGAACTCTCCCTCTTTTTCATAGTTTGGATATAGATTTATAGATATTTTGTACTCTAAATCTCCCTTTCCTATAAAAGTGCAAAGCTCTAACTTACCATCTTTATACAACTGCTCTAATAAATTTTCTGAAAATTTTCTATCTAATACTTCATATGCAGATATTATAGCTTTTATCTTTTCTGAATTTTCTAGTGTATTAGTAAGATAAGGTCTATGTATCTTAGTACAAAGACTTGGATATCTATAAATTTCATTACTTAAATACTTATGAGATAATATAAAATTAGCCATATCTTTTGCATATTTATATACCAATATATTTCTTCCAATATATTTTACTCTTTTTTTGAAAGTATTTAACTGTCCCTTTCCTTTTCCATATTTCATAACTGAGTAATATAAATTTAACTCTCTTAACATGTGCTTTCTCCTAGTAAAATTATTTACTAAATTCTCCCACATGCTATTATATAAATAATAGATGACAAACTGTTTTATTTTTTATGAAATATTTTTTCTTTAAACTATTAGTTATAAGTTCTACTTTAACTCTTTTATAAAATCTAGGTTTTTAAATATTATTTTATACTATTTTTACAGTTTATACTTCTTTTATCATATTAATTTCCTACTAATT
>DXSD01000069.1 GCA_019410665.1 Fusobacterium sp. | reverse complement strand
AAATTGAAAACAATCAGACTTTTTTATTAAGATACATTTTTAAATTGAATCTACTATTATTTTATCTTGAATCCTTGAACTAATTCAATAGCATCAAAGATATAATCTTGCATCTTTTTATTTTCTAACATTAATTTTACATATAACATATCTATTACAGTAAGCTGTGAAATTCTAGGTGATAAAGCAGTGGATCTAAAGTTACTTTTCATTTCAACAGTACTTAATTTTATATCAGCCAATTCTCTTATTGGATTTGGAGCTATACTTGTCATTGCTATAATTTTTACCTTTTTATTTTTAGCTACTTGAACAAGATTATACATTTCTACAGTTTTTCCACTGTGAGATATTACAAAAAGTATATCTTTTTCAGTCATAGTACTTAAATAACTTAGTTGCATATGGTTATCATTTTCAATTATTGCATGTTTTCCTAGTTCTAAGAGCTTATAACTGAAATCTTTTGCTACAATTCCAGAAAATCCAACTCCTGCAATCATTATTTTATCAGCCTTTCCCAATTCGACTACAGCTTTTTCTAATTCATTAAAATCAGTTACTTCATAGGTGTTATTAATAGCAACTATATTAGCATTTGAAATTTTTTTCCCTATTATCTCAAAAGTATCATCTGATTTAATCTCTTCATGTATTATATTAACATGTGCTTCAGCCTTTCTATTTCCTAAATCTTGACTCAAAGCTATTTTAAAATCAGGAAATCCTTTAAACCCTATTCTTTTGGAAAATCTTACTACAGTAGCTTGACTTGTATCAGTTCTTTCAGCTATCTCATAAGTATTTAAGTCTTTTATTTTTTCTGGTTTTTCTAAAATATAATCAGCAACTTTTCTCTCTCTAGCAGAAAAATCCTCTAACATATTACTAATTTTTATAAGTACTCCCACTTTCTCACCCCTTATTCTTCATAATTCCTTGTACAATATTTTCTTCCTTCATCAGTTTATCAATTGAATTGAGAACGTCTCTCTTATTTAAACTCCATAGAGGTCCAATGAGAGTATTTTTATCTCCATCCCCAGTTACTCTATGTATAACTATATTATACGACAAATTTGCCAAAATTTTAACTATTTTTTTCACATATTCAGATTTTTTTTGTAATTTTAATTCATTTTTATTTAAAAGCTCTTCTAATACAGTATTTTTGAGTACATGTAGGAGATGAATTTTTACTCCCCATGTTCCACACTCCTCAGCAAAGATAGCAGTTTTTAAAGGATCATCTTCATTTTCATAGGGAAGCCCTACTATAATATGTGTAACAAATTTTATATCTCTTTTATTTAATTCTTGAGTAGCCTTTTTATAAGTTTCCAAAGGATACTGCCTATTAATTCTTCTTGCTACCTCTTCATTTATTGTTTGTAGCCCAAGTTCTATCCAAATAAAATATTTTTTATTTAGTTCGTCCAATAACTCTAAAACCTCATCTCCTAAACAATCAGGTCTTGTGGCAATAGCAAGTCCCATAACTCTTGGGTGGGAAAGAGCCTTTGTATATATCTCTCTTAAATACTCTACATTGGCATAGGTATTTGTAAAATTTTGGAAATAAGCTATAACCTTACCTTGAGGAAATTTTTTTTCTATAAGTTTAAGTTGTTCCTCAATTTGTGTATAAATTTCATCTCCACGTTTTCCAGCAAAATCTCCACTACCTCTTTCACTACAAAATATACATCCTCTTTTGCTTAAAGTTCCATCTCTATTTGGACATGTGAATCCCCCATCTAAAGAAACCTTATATATTTTCTCTCCAAAAGTTTTTTTAAAATAATCATTTAAAGTATTGTATCTTTTCATTTCTTATCCTCTATAAATTATGATTCTTTTTCTTTATTATACCATAATTTATTATTTCATTCATCATCTTTAAATATAATTAAAATAAAAAAGGAGACAATCCCATAAAATAACTAATTGGAATCTCTCCTATAATTTTTATACTATCACTACTCCTTTACTATTATCTTTCCATCATTATAAAAAGGTAAAATATTATACTTATCCATTGTAAAGCAGTGTTCCATATCCCCAGTAAAACCGATAGATTTTAGATACTCATAGTGCTTTGTACCAGCTAGTGTAATAGAAATATTCTCAGAATTTTCAGCTATAAATTTTAATCCTATTGCCATATCTGAAAGCTCAACTTTTTTCTTTTCACACACTCTTTTAATTATTTCTCCAGCACAAAGAGCATCATCTAAAGAAAAATTATCATCTGTACCAGAACATACAATTACTACATCTCTATTATCTTCTACAATTTGTTTTGCCACTCTTCCTACATTTAAAAAGGCTGATATATATATTCTCTCTGCTCCCTCTACTGTTTTTTCAATTGCTCTTGTTCCATTACTTGTAGTCATATACATATTTCTGCCTTCTACTAACTCTTTTGGGTATTCTAGTGGAGAGTTTCCACAATGAAAGCCACCTATTTTAAGTCCCTTTCTTTCTCCACATAATAAAGGATTACTATCTTTTTTAGAGTTTTCTAACACACTCTCAATATCTTTATATGGGTATATAGCTTTTACACCATTAGCTAAGGCTGTTACCATAACACTTGTAGCTCTTAACACATCTATTATTATAGCTGTCTTTCCTTGTACTTTTTCTTTTGTTATATTTCCAGCCACATCAATTACATCTATTCTCATTTTACCTAACTCCTTGATTAATTAAGATAACTATATGATACTCCTTACTGTTAAAGTAGTCAAATAAAAATTTCAGGAGAAAAGAGAAAGAGAGAAGATAAACTCTCCTCTCTCCTAATATTAGTTAAAATATTTTTCCAATAATTTGTCATAAGTTCCATTAGCTTTTATTTCTGATAAAGCCTTTTCTAAATTCTCTAATAATTTTTTATCATTTTTTCTAATAGCTATAGCATACTCTTCTTGAGCTGCATCAGCTTCAGCTATTTTAAGCCCAGGATTTTGTTTCACATAGTTTTTAGCTGGTTCAGAGTCTAATACAACAGCATCAACTTTATCAGCTTTAAGAGCCATTATACCAGCATACGCTGCGTTAAATCTTTCAACATTTACTCCCTCTATCTCGCTTACTACTGTATCTCCAGTAAATCCTAACATTACTCCAACTTTCTTTCCTTTTAAGCTATCAAAAGAGTTTATACTATTGTCTCCCTCTTTTACAATTATAACTTGGCTAGCTGTATAATATGGTTGTGTGAAAGCAACTGTTTTCTTTCTCTCCTCAGTAGCTGTCATTCCTGCTATTACAACATCTACTTTCTTCATTTGTAGAGCTGGTAATAATCCATCAAATGCCATATCTTGAAGTTTTATATCAGCATCTAAAACTTTTCCTATCTCTTGCATTAGTTCTATATCAAAACCAACTATCTCTCCCTTTTCTAAATACTCAAATGGAGGAAACTCAGCATTAGTTCCCACATAAATTTTTTCCTTAGCTAGAGCAGTAACAGATAAAGATAAAACCATCATTCCAATTAAAGCTTTTTTAAATAATTTTTTCATAATAAATACTCTCCTTTTACCTTAATTTATTTATTCAATACTTTGTTTAAAAACTCTTGTGTTCTTTCATGTTTAGGATTACTGAATAATTCAGCAGGTGTAGTGTCCTCTAGGATAGTTCCTCTATCCATAAAGAATATTCTATTAGCAACATTTTTAGCAAACCCCATCTCATGAGTTACTATAAGCATAGTCATTCCCTCTTGAGCTAACTCTCTCATTACATCAAGTACCTCTTTAATCATCTCAGGATCAAGTGCTGATGTAGGTTCATCAAATAACATGATCTCAGGCTCCATAGCTAAAGCTCTAGCTATTGCTATTCTCTGTTTCTGTCCTCCAGACAATTGGTTTGGATAACTGCTTGCCTTATCTTTTAATCCTACCTTTTCAAGAAGAACAAGTGCCTTTTTCTCTGCTTCCTCTTGTGAAAGATTTTTTAACTTCATAGGTGCCAAAGTTAAATTTTCCATAACAGTTTTATGAGGAAAAAGATTAAAATGTTGGAATACCATTCCCACCTTTTGACGAATTAAATTTATATCAGTATCATCTGCCATAATATCTTGATTTTTTATATAGATATGCCCTCCGCTAGGTTCTTCTAATTTATTAATACATCTTAAGAAAGTTGATTTTCCACTTCCAGAAGGTCCTATTATAGCAATTATATCTCCCTTATTTACTTGAGCATCTATACCTTTTAATACTCCTAACTCTCCATAGCTTTTTAAAAGTTTCTCTATCTTAATCACTTACTTTCAACCCCTTTTCTACTCTTCTCATAAACTTAGTAAATATAGCAGTCATTATTAAATATATAAGACCTACTGCTAATAATGGTTCAACTCCTCTATATGTTTGGCTAGTTATAATATTAGCTGAACGTAATAAGTCAACTCCACCAATAAATCCAACTATTGAAGTCTCTTTTAATAAAGTTATAAATTCACTTACTAATGCTGGTAATATTTTTTTAACAGCTTGAGGTATAATTATCTCTTTCATAGCTTGTCCATAGTTCATTCCTAAGGCTCTAGCAGCTTCCATTTGACCTTTGTCAAGTCCTTCTATACCAGCTCTTATTATTTCAGCAACGTAAGCTCCTGAGTTAATTCCAAAAGAGATTGCTGCTATTACAAGTATAGGTGTATCTCTTAAACTTCCAACAAATATTAGGTTTGCTAAAATCATAAGTTGTACAACTGCAGGTGTCCCTCTAATTAAATCAACATATCCAAAAGCCAATTTAGATAATGGATTAAATGTCTTCCAATTTTTATTGTGTTTAAAAGGATAGAAGTGTGAAAGTTGTAATAGTGCAACAAAAATTCCTAAGGCTACCCCTATTATAGCAGCTAAAGCTGTGGTACCTATAGAAAAAGAAAGTCCACTTAATATATATTTATATCTTTCACCTCCTATAAAAATATCTTTTAGTAATGCTAAGTACTCCATTGTTCCTCCTTAATATATTATATAGTTATTAACTTGATTATAAAAAAAATACAGACATTGAAATGTCTGTATTACATACTAGAATAAATCAAACATAGAATATATAAATAAATATTCTAAGCTATCAACTTTATGCTCATGGAAGTTCTACTACTCTCCAATCTTTTCAAGAAGATAAATGTAATTCAGTCAATTTCAAAGACAAGACTATAAATTTATTTTGTTGTTTATTCGTCCTTATCCTGAAATTCCTTAACATTCTCTTCCTCCCTTTAACAATTTTATTTGATTATACTCTAATTTTTTTTAATTGTCAATATTTTTTATTGAGAAATCTTATTATACTCTTCTAAAGCTCTTCTTAAAACTATCATGGCATTCTCTATATCATCAACATTTGTACAGAAAGAGAATCTTACCTCTTGCTCCCCTTTTCCCTCAGTTTGATAGAATCCAGGTCCTGGAGCTATAAGTAGTGTTTTTCCTTCATAAGAATAATCTGTAAGTAACCATTTAGCAAATTTCTCTGCATTGTCCACAGGAAGCTTAGCAAATATATAGAAAGCTCCTTGAGGTTTTGAACATACCACACCAGGTATTTTCTTTAAATAACCATATAGCAAATCTCTTCTACTTTTATATTTTAATTTAACATCTTCTAAATAGCTATCCATAGTATTAATAAGATTAGCTGCTGCATGTTGCTCTATAGTAGAAACACAAAGTCTTGCTTGACAGAACTTTAGTATATAGTTCATAAGTTCATGATTTTTACTAGCAATAAGTCCTATTCTAGCTCCACAAGCACTATAGTGTTTAGATATACTATCTACAAGGATAACTCTATCTTTTAAATCTTCCATTTTCATCACAGAAGAGTAAGGAATATCATCATAAACAAATTGTCTGTATACCTCATCAGCTATTATATAAAGATCATGTTTTTTTGCTATCTCTCCAATCATTCTGATCTCTTCTTCAGTATAAACTGTTCCTGTAGGATTTACAGGGTTAGAGAACATTATAGCTCTAGTTGTTGGAGTTATAAGTTTTTCTATCTCCTCTTGAGATGGTAAATGGAAATTATTCTCTATTGTTGTAGGAATAGGCTTTACCTTAGCTCCAGAAAAAGTTGAGAAACTTGAGTAGTTAGAGTAAAATGGTTCAGGAACTAAAACCTCATCTCCCTCATTACAAATAGACATAAGTATAAATAATATTGCCTCACTTCCTCCTTGAGTGATAAGTATATCATCTACATCTATATCTATTCCACTAGCTTTATAACTTTTAACAAAACTTTCCCTTAATTTTAAAATTCCTTTTGAATCTGAATATGTTACAATTTTCTCTTGATAGTTATGTAGTCCTTCAAAAAAAGAATCTGGTGTAACTATGTTAGGTTGTCCAATGTTTAATTTATATACTTTAATTCCTCTCTTTTCCGCATCATCGGCCAGAGGTATCAACTTTCTTATTGGTGAAAAATTCATTTCTATTGCTCTGTTCGATATTTTCATGGCTCTCCCTCTTTCAAAATTTATTTTAATCATATTTATTTATTTTATCATACCTTTAATAAAAATTCAAAATATTTATTAATCTTCTTTGTTGATTTCTTTAAATTTTTCTATAAATGTATATAATCTAATTATAACATATATTTTTATTTTTAAACAATAAAAAAAGCTCTCGAAACAAGAGCTTTTTTATCTTCTTATTGAATATTTCTTTTGATTACCCTGTTCGCTACTCTACGAACACATCTTCTCAATGAGCTTTCTTTTGATTATCCTGTTCGTGGCTCTACGAACATATTTTCTTGTGTTTATTATAACATACTTTTAATATTAAATCAACTTATATCTATTTATTAGTTTCCTAGCATTCTATATTTTTCAGACATAAATAACACTTTCTAAAATCTCTTCCTTTACTTTCTCTTTCTCTTCAATCTCTTGTTTTCTTGTTTGAATAGCAAAATACTGTTGCCCTAGTGCTATCATCTTTTTTCTAGGGTCTCCATTTTAGACAATAAGATAACAAGCATATCTAGTCAACATAATATCATCTATTACTTTTTTGGCATTTTTAGGCATTTGGATCGTTTTGTTGACGTCAACAAAACGATCCCAAACCCTAATTTCAGAGGTTTCTATTCAAAAGTTTTTTCATTGTATAATTTTATCTCCATATTCTTCTCCTTCTAATCTAAATATCCTCTATACTATACTCACTATACCCCTCATAATAGTAACTTATATCTATTCCCTTCATAAAAATAGTACGATTATCTATCTCATCTGTAAGAGCTTGTTTTAAAATATATTTTATCTCAATATCCTTTACAACACTTCTCTCCATAGCAGATAAGTAATCCTCTTTATCCACTAAGTTCCAATCAATTACCTTTTTAATATTCTCTTTTAAAATAAGGTCTAACCAAATACGTGTAGCTCTTCCATTTCCCTCTCTGAAAGGATGAGCTATATTCATTTCAACATATTTTTCAATAATTTCATCAAATGTTCCCTGTGGCATACTATCTATATATTTTAATGAATGTTCTAAATACATCAAAGGAGCAAAACGAAAATTTCCCTTAGCTATATTTACCTTTCTAATCTTTCCAGCAAAATCATATATATCTTCAAATAAGTATTTATGGATATATGAAAGTCCTTCAAAAGTTCCAACTTTAACTTTATTTATATCTCCAGAGTCATAAAGTTGCTTAACTTTTAATTTACTAATTCTCTCTTCCTCTTTGGCTAGTTCTATTTGATTTGTGATATTTAGTTTATTTTCTAAAATCATCCCTCTATCTCCTTAATTTTCTTTTATCTCTTCTATTATATCATAATACTATTTTATTTTTAACTAAAAAAACTACCATATAAATATGATAGTTTTTTATTATTTCTATTTCTTTTATTCTATTTATGGTAAACTTCCTCATCTAGCATATTTTCACTCTTAGCTACATAGATACTAGCAGCACTATCTCCAATTACATTTAAAGAAGTTACTAACATCTCTATTGGTCTATTGATAGCTAATATTAATGAGTAAGTTAATATAGCTGTATCATTTACATATCCAAGTCCAGATAGAATAGTAAATAATACTATTGCTCCTGCTCCTGGAGCTGCTGGTGTTCCTACTGAAGCGATTAAAGCAAGTACACCTATTATAAATATATTAGCAAGTCCTAATTGATATCCAGCTGTACTAGCTACAAATACAGAAGCTATAACTTGCATAATAGCTGTTCCATTCATATTAGTAGTCATTCCTAATGGAAGTACGAAAGCAGCTATATCCTCATGAACTCCTAATTCCTCAACTGTTGTCTTTTTATTAAGTGGTAATGTAGCAGCTGAAGATGAAGTTGAAAATCCAAATAAAGCAACTTTAGAAGCTTTTTTTACAAATGGTAATGGATTTAATCTTGTAGAAGCAACTATTAATATTGCATAACCAAATACTAAGAATAAAAATAAAGTTATAGTAGTTGAAACTACATAAACTAAAGCTGGTTTTAAGTGCTCTACTCCATAAGCAGCAAAAGTTCTAGTTAATAAAACAAATATAGCTATTGGTCCAAACTTATTTATAACAAAAGATAAAAACTTAATAACTATATCATTTATCTCTTGTAAAAATCCTCTTACATAGTGTGTTTTTTCTCCTAGAGAGTTAATACATAATCCTGTTGATACAGCTAAGAAAACAGCAGCTAATACTCCTCCATTTTGTGAAAAAGCTGCAAATATATTGTTAGGAACTATTTGCATAATCATAAGAAGTGGGTTACTTCCTGTTTTTCCAGCTACCACATTTACCCCAGATTCTATATTTATATTAAAAGCTCCTGACATGTTTAAAGCCATTCCCACAAATCCAGCTAATGCTAAAGCAAATACAGATGATACTAAGAAAAATCCTAAAGTTTTATAAGAGATACGTCCTAATTTTCTTGTATCACTAATATGACAAATAGCAAGAGTTATTGAAGTATACACCATTGGAATAATTACTAATTGTAATGAGTTTATAAATAATTGCCCAATGATATAGAAAAGTCCTAAGGCTCTTTCTCCTCCTTTAGCACTTATATCTTGGAATAGAACTGAATTTAATAATTTCCAAGTTCCACTTCCTACTCCAACTTTTTCTCTAAGTAAAATACATAGAAATCCAGCAATGATACCTAATACTAGAGCTACGCTCATCTTTACAGCAAGAGTATTACTGTTCTTCTTCATTATCTTTTTCCTCCTAAAGTGTTATTTAATTGTTAAAAATTCCTAACAGTTATTATATGACAAATAACTGAATATGTCAAAGGATTTTTTCACAAATTTGTCACATATTTAAGCCTTTTTTTATAAAATTTTTTAACTTAATAAAATCTACATGTGTTTTATCAAATTTATTATAACAACTAGAAATAAAAGAGGAAGCAGTAGCTCTCAATGGATTTTGAGTAGCAGCTATCATCATAAAACGACTTTTTTCTTCGTTTTTTATCTCTTGCCCCTCTAAAGTTTTTACTTTAGGAATAACCTCATCTTTTATATAGGAAGTTATCTCTTTGCATTTTAAAATATCTACAAGTAAAGTTTCACTCATTCCATCTCTTTCATTATTAGGCATAATATAATAATCTACTTTTAACTCTTCATTTATTTTTAATTTTTCTTTCTCTCTTTCAATAGCCTTTTTAGTTCTTTCAAATCCCGTATCTTCTCCAGAAGAAAAGTCTGCATCCATAAGAAATAGTATTCTATCTAAGTTATAAAAAAATCTATTTTCACATAACTCTGTTATATAGTCACTTAAATTAGTTTCTCCATCTAAATTTCCAATAAATATACTTATATCACTAGTTTGAGCAAATTCAACTATTAAAGACTCCATATCATCAATCTTTTTTATAACAAAATTTCCATTATCTTTTAAACTTTCATTTATTCTTATTTTGAACTCTTTTTCCAATATCTTATATAATAAAAATATCTCTGTACTTCCCTCACATACAAATAATATATTTCTCATCATCTAATATCCCACCCATTTTTCATAGCATTTATGGCTCTTTCTTTAGGATAATAAACTTTACTTAATTTATCTTTTATCTTTTGAAATCTATATAGGCAGATATCTTCTGAATTTTTGTCTAATTCCCTATAAAATATTTCTAAAAACTCCTTAGAATGTGTTGTCATAAATAGTTGAATATCTTTGCTTTCACTAATTCCTATCAAAGCCTTTATAAATTTTTCATAGTTTAAATAGTGTATTCCCATTTCAATCTCATCAATAAATATATAGCTTGAATTAGCAGTAATTAAAGAAGCTACTATATCCAAAATTGAAGATAATCCATTTCCAAAAGAGGAAATAGGAAGCATTTTTTTTATATTTTTTTTACTAAGTAAAATCTGTGTTCCATCTGAAACTATATCATCTATATCTTTTTCAAAAATGTTTAAAACTTCTAGTAATTTATTTTTTTGTTTATCCTCTATAAGTTTTTTTATTGTTTGAGCAGTAGTATTAAGGTATTTTGTAAAAGGAGAAATAAAAACTCCTATTTTATCTACTGTAGAATATTTATTAAAC
>DXSD01000068.1 GCA_019410665.1 Fusobacterium sp. | reverse complement strand
ACAGAAGAAAATTTTCATTTTGAAAATTATTCAATTTCAAATCTCTTCATTTTTCTATAAAGTGTTGTTAGACCAATTCCCATTTTATTGGCTATATTTTTCTTTCCCTCTGTACTATCTCCATACTTTCTTAAGGCTTTAATTATATACTCCTTTTCTAAAAGTTCAAAGTCAATTAGCTCTTCATCATCTTTTTTTATTATTGTTTGTATACATTTATTATCCTTTAAATTATTGGTGTTAACAACTGATTCTGGTAAAAAATCTTTACTTAGCACATGACTATTTCCACTCATATTAAACATAAGCTCTATAACATTTTCAAGCTCCCTAATATTTCCAGGCCAGTTGTAAGAAAGAAGAGCCTTTTCTACCTCTTCATCTATTGCTGAGATATACTTATTAGATATTCTATTGTATTTATCTATGAGTTTTTTTACAATTGGAAGTATATCCTCTTTTCTCTCTCTCAAAGGTAAAAGTTTTATAGGTATTACATTTAATCTATAGTATAGATCACTTCTAAATTTCTGTTCTTTAATCTTTTTCTCTAAATCAACATTAGTAGCAGCTATTATCTTTATATCTAAATCTATACTCTTATTAGATCCTATTCTCTCTATTTTTTTCTCTTGTATTACCCTTAAAATTTTAGCTTGTAGATACAATGGCATATCTCCAATCTCATCTAAAAATATTACCCCAGTATTAGCTAATTCAAATTTACCCATTCTTCCACTATTATCTGCCCCTGTAAAAGCTCCTTTTACATATCCAAATAGCTCACTCTCTAAAAGTGAATCTGGTATTGCAGAACAGTTAATAACTACAAAGGGCTTATTTCTTCTACTGCTATGTGAGTGTAAAGAACGAGCTACTAACTCCTTACCAGTTCCGCTCTCTCCTGTTATAAGCACAGTAGATGAAGTATCTGCCACTTTTAAAATATTCTCTTTTAAATTTTTAGTAGCCAATGAATTTCCATAAATATCCTCTATAGATATAACATTGGTATTATTAGTTATCTCTGCTATATTTTTATTTATCTTCTTCATATCTTCAAATATAAAGACATTGTTTTTTCTATTATCAAAGGAAACTAAAGAGATCTCCTTCCCCACTAGGTTAAACTCTTTATCTGAAATCACTAATTTAAATATCTCCTCATTCATTAGATAGTCATTTTGACTAATGAGTTTCATCTTACTTCCTAAAACCTCTTCTCCCAAATTTAACTTTCTCTTAGCTATCTCATTTATAGTAAGTATATTTTTATTTTCATCACTTACTATTACCCCTTTATTTATACTAGCAATTATAGCCCGTAAAGTTTTTTCCTTATCCTTTTGTAACAAACTCTCTTGATATTCAAAAAACTTAATTCCTATAAATTCAGCTATCTGTTTAGTAAAATTTAGATATGAATCCATATTAGCAACTATTTTACTTTTTTGCTCATCACTAAAACAGACTAATCCCAGTACTCCAACTATCTCATTTTTACAGTAAATAGGTGTAGATATCTCAAGTTTTTCCTTACAATTCTCCTTATCTCTACAATTAAAACACAGTTCATGTGTTCTCGGATCCTCAATTATATGGGTTTTTCCAGTTTCTAGTGTATTTCTATAAACACTTCCTAGAGCAGATACTCCAGCTATATTCTTATAGAGCCCTGTTCCTGTAACCCTTGTCATATTACTATCTACTACACCTACATCTACATTTATTAAATTTGAAATGATATTTACATATCTATTTACATCTTCCCTTATATTTAATAATGAAATGTCCATGAGTCCTCCCTAAATAATTTTTATATTACATTATATTGTACCACAAAAAATAGATAAAATAAATAGAATCTCTCTTGACAAATCAGCAAAAAAGGAGTATTTTCTATTAATGAAATATTTTTTCATCACTTTTGTTTTGTTTTGATTCAAAACAAAAAGTTTTCTTTAAATTTTTTTTAAATAAATATAGAAAAAAAAATAAAACTATGCTATAATCAAATCAAGGATATGAAAAAAAAATTCGTGTCATTTAATTACTATTGAAATATAAATAAATTAAAGGAGGAAGTTTTATGTTTAACTACTTACAAAAAATTGGTAAAGCATTAATGGTTCCCGTAGCAGTTCTACCAGCTGCAGCTATACTTATGGGAATTGGATACTGGATTGACCCTGTAGGTTGGGGAGCTAACAGCCAACTTGCAGCATTCTTAATTAAGGCAGGAGCTGCTATTATAGATAATATGCCTATATTATTTGCTGTTGGTGTTGCTTTTGGACTTTCTAAGGATAAGAATGGTGCTGCTGCTTTAGCAGGATTAGTTGCTTTCCTTGTTGTTACTACTCTTCTTTCAGCTGGTGCTGTTGCTCAAATGACTGGAGTTCCTGCTGATCAAGTTTCTCCTGCTTTTGGTAAAATCAACAACCAATTCGTAGGAATCCTTTGTGGGGTTATTGCTGGAGAGTTATACAACAAGTTCCATACTTTAGAACTACCTAAATTCCTAGCTTTCTTCAGTGGAAAGAGATTTGTACCAATTATAACTTCTGTAGTTATGTTAGTAGTTTCATTCATATTACTATATATTTGGCCAGTTATCTACTCTGGATTAGTAGGATTTGGAATCTCTATAGCTAAATTAGGACCAGTTGGTGCTGGAGTTTATGGATTCTTTAACAGATTACTTATCCCAGTTGGATTACACCATGCTCTAAACTCAGTATTCTGGTTTAACGTTGCTGGTATCAATGACATTGGAAGATTCTGGGGAGACCCAGCAGCAGCATATGCTGGATTACCTGCAGCTGTAGAAGGAGCTTACCACGTTGGTATGTACCAAGCAGGATTCTTCCCTATTATGATGTTTGGATTATTAGGAGCATGTTTTGCTTTCATTAAATGTGCTAAACCTGCTAACCAAGGAAAAATTAAATCTATCATGTTAGCTGCTGGATTTGCTAGCTTCTTTACAGGAGTTACTGAACCTATCGAGTTCGCATTCATGTTCGTTGCTCCAGCTCTATACTTAGTACATGCTGTATTAACTGGTATCTCTGTATTCCTAGCTGCTTCATTTAACTGGATGGCAGGATTTGGATTCTCAGCTGGATTAGTTGACTTCGTATTATCACTACGTAATCCTAATGCTAACAGTCCAATAATGTTATTAGTTCTTGGAATTGTTTTCTTTGTAATCTACTATGTAGTATTTACATTTGCTATCACTAAGTTTAACTTAGCAACTCCTGGAAGAGAGGATGAGGAAGTTGTTGAAATCGTAGCAGAAGGTGGAGCATCAGCTCATGCTGTAGTTGCTGCAGCTCTATTACCTCTATTAGGTGGAAAAGAGAACTTAGTATCAATTGACAACTGTGCAACAAGATTAAGACTTGAAGTTGTAGATGGAGCTAAAGTAAATGATGCAGAAATTAAAAAAGTGGCAGCTGGAATTATGAAAAGAGGAAATGCAGTTCAAGTTATCATTGGACCACATGTAGAGTTCGTTGCTACTGAGTTAAAAAAATTAGTTTAATAAAATATACCAAAAAGAGCCTTTGAGGCTCTTTTTTTTATATGATTTAAATCCATATTTCTGTTCTAAAATTAGAAAAATAATTTATTAAATTCCTCTATTTTTCTAAAAATAATATATTTTTTTATTATTTTGAAATTTAAAAAAATATTTTTATTTTTTATTGACAAAAAAATTTTTTAGTAGTATACTTAGTTAAAATTTTATTATATCAATTAGTAATGAAATATAGATTTACAAAATTAATAATAAAAGGGGGAAAGATATATGAAAAAACTAAAATATTTTCTAGTTGGATTAGCTACTACTGCTCTTCTATGTGCATGTGGTGGTTCTAAAGAAACAGCTCAAAGTAGTGAAGCTAAAAAGAATATTCTTAATGTAGCAGCTGATATCGAACTTTCTTCTATGGATACTGGAGTAGCTACAGATGGATACTCATTTGACGCTATAGCTGCAGTTATTGAAGGATTATATCAACTAGATGCAGAGGGAAATCCAGTACCTGGAATAGCTGAAAGTACTGAAGTTAGTCCAGATGGAAAAACTTATACTTTTAAATTAAGAGATGCTAAGTGGAGTGATGGTTCTCCAGTTAAAGCACAAGACTTTGTTTTTGCATGGAGAAGATTAGCAGATCCTGCAACTGCTTCTGAATACTCATATATGTTAGATGTAGCAGGAATTAAAAATGCCGCAGCAATAACTAAGGGAGAGATGTCAAAGGAAAATTTAGGAGTTACAGCAATAGATGATAAAACTCTTAAAGTTGAACTAAACTATGCAGTGCCATTTTTCTATCAGCTAATGGCTTTTCCATCATTTTATCCTATTAGTGAGGATTTCTACAACAAGTATAAAGATCAATATGCTTTAACTCCAGAAGCTCTTTTAGCAAATGGACCTTTTAAATTAACAACTTGGAACCAAGGTTCTGGATATGAGCTTACTAAAAATGATAAATACTATGATGCTGATGTAGTTAAATTAGATGGAATAAACGTTCAAGTAGTTAAAGACAATCAATCTGCTGTTGTTGCTTATGAACAAGGGACAATTGATGTTATGAAACTTACTGGAGAACTTGTTGAACAATATAAAGACTCTGAAGAGATGGTAAATACTCTAGGTGGATATTTATGGTACCTATCTCCTAATACTCATGTTCCTGGATTAGAAAATACAAACTTACGTCTTGCCCTTGCACTTTCATATGATAAGGAGCAAATTGCTGAGCACCTATTAAAAGATGGATCAATAGCTGCAAACTTTGCTGTTCCAGTAAAACTAGCAGTAGGACCTGATAAGAAGGATTTTAGAGCTACATCTCCTGAGTACTTAAAAGTTAACAAGGAAAAAGCTAAAGAGTACTATGAAGTAGCTAAGAAAGAGTTAGGTAAAGATAGTTTTAATTTTGAATTACTATTTGAAGATACTGAAGCAAGTAAAAAAGTTGCTGAATATCTAAAATCTGAAATAGAAACTAATCTACCTGGTGTAGTTCTAACATTAAAACAACAACCTAAAAAATCTCGTTTACAACTTATGCAAGCTGGAGAATTTGATTTAGGACTTACTCGTTGGGGACCAGACTATGCTGACCCTATGACATATTTAGATATGTGGGTTTCTGGAGCATCTTATAACTTTGGAGATTGGTCTAATAAAGAGTATGATAAACTTGTTTTTGAAGCTAGTAAAGGAAGCTTAGTAACTAAATTAGAAGAGAGATGGCAAGCTTTAAAAGATGCTGAGAAGATAGTTATGGACGAAGCTGCTATCTTACCAGTATATCAAACTGGATCAGCTATGATGATCAAATCTAATGTTAAAGGAATAGAATTCCACTCAGTTGGTGTTCCTACAGTTTATAAAAACGCAGTTAAAGAGTAGATAAAAATATTTAAATAAATTACAGTGAGGGATCTCCTCTCACTGTAATTTTATTAATGGGGAAATTTATTAGGAAGGAGTTAATAATGTTAAAATATATATTAAAAAGGCTAGCCATAGCAGCCTTAACATTAATCGTAATAGTCTTTATTCTATATTTAATGCTTCAATTAATGCCAGGAACACCTTTTAATGATGAGAAATTAACTGAGGGACAATTGGCAATAATTAAAGCAAAATATGGATTGGATAAACCATTTATAGTTCAATTTTTTAACTACTTGAAGTTGATGTTACAAGGAGATTTTGGAGTGAGTTACTCTATTCAAAAAAATATGCCTGTTTCTCAAATTTTAGGAGCTAGATTAGGGGTTTCTATACGTATTGGACTTCAAGCAGTTGTAGTGGGATTATTTTTCGGATTAGTTCTAGGAATAGTTGCAGCACTTAGAAAAAACACTTGGATAGATACACTTGCTTCTCTATTATCAGTAATTGGTGTTTCTATCCCTTCATTTGTTTTTGCACTATTTTTCATATTACTATTTGCTAAGAAGTTAAATATTCTACCTGTTTTATATAATGTAAGAGAACCATTTGTCTCTAGTATTATGCCTACAATTGCTCTATCAGTTTTTACCATAGCTAATATTGCAAGGTTTACTAGAAGTGAAATGGCTGAAGTTCTGGGAAGTGAGTATATGCAATTAGCTCAATCTAAAGGATTAAATAAAGGAATTTTAATATTCCGTCACGCTTTAAGAAATACTTTAATCCAAGTAATAACTGTACTTGCACCACTTATTGTAGGACTTATGACAGGATCTTTAGTTATTGAAAAAATGTTCTCTATTCCTGGAATAGGACAGCTTTTAACAATGGGAATACAAGTTAATGACTATAATGTAATAATGGCTTGTGCCTTTGTTTATAGTGTAATGTATATAATTATCATGCTAGTAGTTGATTTACTATATGGAGTTATCGATCCACGTATAAGACTAGTGAAAGGAGGAACAAATGAGTAATTCAAATATTAAATTCAGTGCTGAGGATTTCCAACTAGCACATAATCATGATATTCATATAGATAAAACATATGAGAATAACTCATTTTGGAAAGACTTCTTCATACGTTTTAAAGCAAATAAAGGAGCTGTAATTGGACTTTTTTGCATATTAATTATAATTTTACTAGCTATCTTTGCTCCTATCTTCTCTCACTATGAGATAAATGGAAATAACTTAGCTCATCAAAGTCTTCCACCTAAAATTCCATTACTTGAAAAATTAGGAATATTAGATGGTTTTGCTAGAGGAAAGGATATGTACGAACTAAAAAAAGTTACTGGAGTTCACTATCTTTTTGGAACAGATACTATGGGAAGAGATATTTGGCTTAGAACTTGGAGTGGAACAAGAGTTTCCCTTTTAGTAGCTGCAGCTGCTATTGTTATAGATATGGCAATTGGTATGACTTATGGTTTAATATCTGGGTATTTTGGTGGAAGAGTTGATATGATTATGCAACGTATAGTTGAGATTATTAACTCAATTCCTACTCTTGTTATTGCTACTTTAATGTTAGTTATTTTAAAACCAGGAATTGTTCCTATTCTTTTTGTTCTTGTATTTACTGGGTGGATAGGAATGAGCCGTATAGCTAGAGCTCAGATGCTAAAATTAAAAGAGCAAGAGTTTGTATTAGCTTCAAGAACTCTTGGTGCTTCTGATATGCATATAATATTTAAGGATATCTTACCAAATATCTTTGGACAATTGATTATTATGTCAATGTTTTCTATTCCTAATGCTATATTTATGGAGACAACTCTTTCCTTTGTTGGATTGGGTATTCCAGCTCCAAATGTATCTTTAGGAGTAATGATATCTGAAGGGTTTAAGTCATTTATGATATCTCCATATATGACTATAATTCCAGCTTTAATACTAGCTATTTTAATGTTAAGTTTCAATCTATTAGCAGATGGATTAAAAGATGCTTTTGATCCTAAGATGAAAGAGATGTAGGAGAGAGTGGTATGGAAAGAGAAAGAGTTTTATCAATTCGTGATTTAGATATATGTTTTCGTACTACAAATGGAGTAGTTAATGCTATAAGAGGAGTACGTTTAGACTTATATAGAGGGGAAACAATTGCCATAGTAGGGGAATCTGGTTCTGGTAAATCAGTTACTGTTAAAGCTATTATGGGAATTTTAAGCAACAATGGATTTATAAATAATGGGAGTATAAAATTTACATATACAAATACTGAAGGGTTAAAGGTAACAAAGGATATTCTAAAACTTACACCAAAACAGATGCAAAAACATATCTGTGGAAAAAGAATTGCCATGGTTTTCCAAGATCCAATGACTTCTCTAAATCCAACTATGACAATAGGAAAACAGATAATGGAGGGTATGTGTTACCATTATAATGTTCCTAAAAAAGAAGCTTATGAAAGAGCAGTAAAACTTTTAGAAGAGGTTGGAATAACTGAGCCTGAAAAACGTATGAAAAACTATCCTCATCAACTTTCAGGAGGAATGCGTCAAAGAGTTGTAATTGCCATTGCACTAGCTTGTGATCCAGATATCCTAATTTGTGATGAACCAACCACAGCTCTAGACGTTACAATTCAAGCTAAAATCCTTGAATTAATAAAAGAGTTACAACTTAAGAAAAATCTTTCAGTTATATATATAACTCACGATCTTGGAGTAGTTGCTAAAGTTGCTGACTATGTAGCTGTAATGTATGCTGGAAAAATAATTGAAAAGGGAAGCGTAGATGATATATTCTATAATCCACGTCACCCATATACTTGGGGACTACTATCATCTATGCCAGATATAGACTCTCATGATGAGGTACTATATACAATTCCAGGAACTCCACCTAATCTCCTTAATAAAGTAGTAGGAGATGCCTTTGCTCCTAGAAATGCCTATGCTTTAAATATTGATTTTAAAGAGGAACCACCTATGTTTAATGCTGGTGGTAAACATAGAGTAGCTTCTTGGCTTATGCATGAAAATGCTCCTAAGGTAGAGATGCCTGCTTCACTGAAGGCACGTATAGAAAAAATGAGAAAGGGAGGAGTGTAAAATGGAAAAAACTCCTTTATTAGAGGTAAAAAATCTTAAACAATATTTTAAAATAAATAAAAAATTTACAGTTAAAGCTGTTGATGATGTTTCCTTTAAAATATTCCCTGGAGAAACCTATGGATTAGTTGGGGAATCTGGTTCTGGTAAATCTACTACTGGACGTTCAATTATCAGGCTTTATGAACCAACAAGTGGAGATATTATCTTCAATGGTGTTAATATCTCTGGAAAACTTTCTAAAGAGAGTGAAAAACACCTTAGAACTAAGATGCAGATGATATTCCAAGACCCTATGGCTTGTCTTAATCCCAGAATGAAAGTTATTGATATTATTGCACAAGGTTTAGATATTCATGGACTTTGTAAAGATCCTAAAGAGAGAGAGAATAAAGTTTATGAGATTCTTGATCTAGTTGGACTTTCTAGAGAACATGCTTTAAGATATCCACATCAATTCTCTGGAGGACAAAGACAAAGAATTGGAATTGCTAGAGCTTTAATTATGAATCCTGATCTTATAATAGCTGATGAAGCTATATCAGCTCTTGATGTATCTATTCAAGCACAAGTAGTTAACCTTATGAAAGAGATACAAAAGAAAACAGGAACAGCCTTTCTATTTATAGCTCATGACCTTTCAATGGTAAAGTATATATCTGATAGAATAGGAGTGCTACATCTTGGGCATTTAGTAGAAACAGGAACTACTGAGGAGATTTTCTCAAATCCAATTCATCCATATACTAAAAGTTTACTTTCTGCTATCCCTATTCCAGATCCAAATTTGGAAAAAAGTAGAAAGGCTGTAACCTATGATTATAAAAGTAGTGGAATAGATTATAATAAAGGAACTCAGCACCACATTGGAGGAGAACACTTCGTTTTAGCCACTGATGATGAGTTAAAAAAATGGGTATCTAAAAATTAATAAAAAAAATTTGACATTTTTAAAAATATATGGTAATATAAATATGTTGCTGTTGGGGTGTCGCCAAGCGGTAAGGCAACGGACTTTGACTCCGTCATGCGTTGGTTCGAATCCAGCCACCCCAGCCACTTAAAAATGAATTTAAAACTGCTCAAAAGAGCAGTTTTTTTATTTTACATATATCTTTATTGTAGATTCCTTATCTTTCTTCCAATTTATAATTATCATTATAAAATCATTTTGAAAGTTTAGAATTTTATCTTCCTTTAAATTATATAGTGAAGTTAAAAATTCATTGGAAAAAAATGTACTATCTAAAAGAGTATTAGGTTTTACTTTTTCCATCTCATTGATAAACACTTTTCTTAACTCTCTACTGTTAATGAACTTTCTTCTAACAAATACCTTTGGTTCTATATCTCTATTATTTAAATTAGAAATTGTAAATTTTAAATAGTCATCAAAATTCATATTGCTACTCTTCCAATTTTGCTTAGCTTTAAAACAAGCTTTATACACAGTTTCATAGTTATAATTCCTTATTCCATCTTTAAGAATAGAATAAACCTCAGCAGCATCTACAATATCACTTTTAATAATAAATAAAACACTCTTAAGTTTTAAATTCTCATCCTCTTCCCATACATAGTCACCAAAACTAAATTTAAAACCTATTACCTTATTATTTATATTTTTTCCTATTTTAACCTTCTCATATTTTAATGCAAATAACTCTCCTAAATCTGCCATTATATTTTTTATTACATTTTTTTCAAAATCAAAAAACCTTTCATACTTATCTTCTAATTTTAAGATCTCTTTTAAAGTTTCAAACTCTATCTCAAAGGGTTTTTTTAAAATAAAGTTCTTAAAAAAATAGGAATAAAATATATTGGTATGTTTATCTTTAAAACTATATATGTATTTTAGATTTAGTATTGAAAATAAAGTCTTGCTTTTTTTACTCTCTTTCAGTTCTTGAGGTAAAAAAATAGTTATATTATTATTTGAGATAAAAAAAGAAGAAATTAAATTAAAACTCCCCATTGTTCTTTTTTCTTCTATCTCTACACTATATGTTAAACTCTTTTTACTCAATCTTTCTAAAAAAGCATAGCTCTCTTTTAAATTTAACTTAAATTTTTTTTGAAAAATCTCTTCATTAAGAAAAACTTTTAAATTATCATTTTTTGAATAGACTTGTAT
>DXSD01000067.1 GCA_019410665.1 Fusobacterium sp. | reverse complement strand
AGATAATAAACTTCAAGAATGACGAAGAACGAAAGTCATTCTTGAATTAGTTATAGTTACTTTAATTTCTTAAATTGCAACGGCCTCTTCCTCTTTTAATACAAATTTCTCCCATGGCTCAATAAGATCTAATAAGTATAACTCTTCCTCTCTAATTCTTCCAACAACATTAGATTTCCCAGAATTTTTCATATCTTTTTTAGCTATTTGTAACTCTCCAGCATAACTTCCATATAGTGAACTTTCAATTATAATATCTCCTCTTTTAATATCTACAGGATTAAATAGTTCAAAATTATGTCCTTTATATTTAACTCTTGATTGAGTAGATCTTATAAATATTTCATTTATATCTCCTCTATTGAAATGAAGAGTATTTAAAACAATATCTTTTTCAACTTCTGGTATATTATCTACAAGAATTACAGAGAGATCTAACATATCTTTTTTAAGCTCTCCCAATCTTTTTAATTCCTCTTCACTAGCATAGCAATTAGCTATTATTACACTATTTATTCCCTCTCTAAAAAGATCTTTAGCTGCTACTTCAATTGGTAGATTTCTATGCTCCTCTAGGGTACATATTCCTTCATTTACTGGCCAAGGACCAAAATTTCCATTTTGAGAGTTAACAAAAGCAGCTGTTATAAGTCCATATTTCATAAATCTTTTATTACATTTTCTAAAATGCTCTCTAGTTAGCCCAGTATAAATATGAGGATAAAAGTTATGACACCCCAATAAATTATATTTATTAGGTTTATAGTCCATTATTGTATCCACATAATTAGTGTTATTACTCATATTAATCTCTATTTTTAAATCATATTCATTAAAAGTCATAAGAGATTCTTCATTTCCAGTAAAACCAATATCTAAACGTATTCCATAAACTCCTATCTCTTTAAAAAAACTTAAATCGTTATATGAAATATTTAATTCTTGAAATATTTGTGGGCTTATATCAGCTATAACTTTAAATCCTAAAGAGTTAGCATAACTTATTGTTTCTTTAAAATTCTCTACTATTTTCTCTTTATCTCCAGCAACTGATAGTAAACAAGTAAAAATTCTAGTAAATCCATATTTAGCTGCTAATTTTATATATTCCTTATCCTTTTCTAATTCTGAATGTCCTGGATAGATAGAAATCCCTAATTCTCTCATATACTCTCCTATTATCTCTCTTGATGTTGTAAAAAATTATATAGTGCTCCTATTAAGTTTGCGTTATTACTGAATTTACAAACCTGTATATCAGGACGAATTTTAGCTACATCTATATGACTCATAATCTCAGCTATTTTTTTTCTGATCTCCACTAAAATTTCAGGTTTAGCACTTACTCCTCCACCTATTACAATTTTTTCTGGATCATATACATATTGAATTGAGAAAATTCCTTTAGCTAAGTTAGAATACCATCTATCTAACTCCTCTAAAACAACTTCATTTTTTTCCTCTTCAACTAATCTAAATATCTCAATTCCATTAACTTCTCTTCCTAATTTTTTTGAAAGTCTAAGTACAAGTTGTCCCATTGAAACAGTTCCCCAAGTTCCTGGTACTCCTGGCTCACTTTCAAAATACATAATTCCAAACTCTCCAGCGTGAAGATGTTTTCCCTTATGTATCTTTTTATCTTTAACTATTGCTCCACCTACTCCAGTTCCAATAACTATAAAGACAACATCACTGTTATCTTTAGCCTCTCCTAACCAAACTTCAGCAAGGGCAGCACAGTTAGCATCATTTTCTAACTCCACTTTTAACCCTGATAAAGTTTCTAACTCCTCTTTTATATTAGGTCCATGAATATATGGAATAGCACTTACCCCATCAATTGTTCCTACTTCACTATCTACAGCTCCAGGACAACTTAAAGCTATTCCCTTTATATCTTCTTTCTCATAAACTTTCTTTAACTCTATAATTTTTCCATATAGTTCTTCTAAAGTTTCTGGTGTCTTAAAAGATGAATTTTCTAAAATCTTTCCATCTCTAGTTAAAAGTCCATACTTTATAGAACTTCCTCCCATATCAAAAGCTAAATATTTTTCCATAATTAAAACCCCTTATTATCTGATAATTCTTTAAACCATCTTCCACTTTTCTTAATTGTTCTCTCTTGTGTTTTTAAATTCAGTGAAACAAGTCCATATCTATTTTTATAGGCATTTAGCCAAGACCAGTTATCTATAAATGTCCAAACTTGGTAACCTATGCAGTTAGCCCCCTCTTCTATTGCCTTATGTAACCATCTTAAATGATCTTTATAGAACTCTATTCTATAATCATCTTGAATTACTCCATCTACAAGGAATTTTTCTTCTCCCTCTACTCCCATTCCATTTTCAGTTATTAGCCATTCAATATTTCCATAGTTATCTCTAATATTTATACCTAAGTCATAGATACCTTTTTCATAGATTTCCCATCCTCTATGTGGATTTATCTTTCTTCCAGGCATAACATAAAAGTCATAGTAGTACTCTGGCATAAATGGAGCTTCTGGATTTGGTAAAGAGGCTCTTGCTGCTACTCTTCTAGGTTGATAATAGTTTACTCCTAAGAAGTCCACTGTATTCTTCTCTATTATCTCTAAGTCTTCAGTTGTATATTCTGGCATTAAATCATGTTTTTTAATTATCTCAACTAGCTCTTCAGGGAATTTACCTTTTACAGCTGGATCTAAGAAACTTCTATTAGCAAATAGATCAGCTATGAATCCTGCTTTTACATCCCATTTATTTTCACTTCTAGGATAACAAGGTGAAAGATTTAAGATAATTCCTATCTTTCCATCTTGTTTTAATTCTTTATAGTATTTTGTTGCTAAAGCACTTGCAAGGGCTGTATGATAAGCTACTTGTACCGCTCCTTTTGAATCTACTTTATATGGATAGTGATATCCTAATAAGTATCCACACTCTACATGAACTATTGGCTCATTGAAAGTAAACCATCTTTTTACCCTATCTCCAAAAAGAGTGAAACAAGTTTTAGCAAAATCAGCATAGTGATTAACTACCTCTCTATTCTCCCAACCACCAATCTCTTGCATACACATAGGCATATCAAAGTGGAATAGGTTTACAAATGGTTCTATACCATTAGCTAAAAGTTCATTAATAACATTGTTATAAAACTCAATAGCTTTAGGATTTACCTCTCCATACCCCTTTGGAAACATTCTTGACCAACTTATAGAAAATCTAAAAGAGTTATGTCCTGTCTCTTTTAAAAGTTGAATATCACTTTTATAGTTCTTGTAAAAAGTAGAGGTATCTTGTGGTCCTACTCCATTGTGAAATCTAAAACTTTCTGTTTCAAACCAATAGTCCCAAATATTTTTACCTTTTCCATCTTCATTCCATGCACCTTCACTTTGTGTAGCTGAAGAGGCACTTCCGAAATAAAAGTTATCCTTGAATTTAATCATAAATCTTCTCCTTTACATATAAATTTTTAAGTTGATAATCTCTCCATATCTAATATTTTCAAGTTTTAAGATTCCATTTTCAATATTTTTAGTTTTATCTATTTTTTCATTAAGCATATTTACTCTCTCAGCTTTAACCCCAAAATTAATCTCTATCTTATCTTCTGAAATAGCTGATCCCAAATTAACCAATCTTAACAGATAACTCTCTCTATCAATCGGTACAATTGAAGATAGTGCTAACTTACTTTCTGATAAATTAATAAGTTGTGTAAAAATAGTTAATTTTTCTTTCAATGGATGCATAACAAAATATTTTAATGTTGTTGTGAATCTATTTATCTCTTGAATTTGATAATTCAGTGTGGAAATTGAATATTTTTGATACTCTTCTCTTATTCTATTTTCATTATACTTTTTATCAAATCTAATTGCAAATTTAAAAGTCATTTTCTTTAAAAGTTGGCTATCAGGTGTTTCTATATATTTAAATTCTTGTCCTGAAGCTACTCCTGGTCTTCTAATTAAATCAGGTTTTCCTAAAAATCCTACCCCTCTAAATAGTGTAAGAGCAACTTTATCATCCTCTATAACTTCATATTCTTTTATTCCTTTGGCAAAGATACTCATAGAGTTATCTGAATTTTTTAATGAGATAAAATTTATAAATGGATATATTGGAGTTGGTTCCTCTTTCCACTTTAACTCCTTCCAATCTTTTAAGTTTATAGGGTTATTCTCTCTTTTGATAACTCCAAAAGGAGTATCAGCTATTGAGTGAGTAGTTTTTACTCCACTTTTTATTATAGCTCTTACTCTATGATCTTTTACATTGTTATCAATAACTAGATGAGTCTTAATATTTCCTGAGTTATCTAAGCTTATCTCTAATTCATAAGCAATCTCTTTTTCAAAAAGATTTCTTTCTCTCTTCTCTAAAGATTCAGATGATAATATCCCACCTTTTATTTTTAAAATATTTACAAGTTCTCCATCTATAATTTCAATATCACTATCAGAAATATTAGTTATCATTCTGTTATCTATTTGAGGTGGTGAATAATCATAAGTATCTCCATCATCTCCACTCTCTTCAAAATATATAAACTCTTCTAATACCTCACTATTTGATTTATTTAAAAGATTTAACTTTCCATTTTCAAAGTATATCTTAAAGAAACTGTCTTCTATATACTCTTTCTTTGAGCTTTCTTGTTTTTCTTTTGTTTTTTCTACCACTCTAATTTTTTCAATTGAGAAAGGCTTCATAGGATAATCTACAAAAATCTTAGTTGTATAGTAATATAGTTCTGGATTATGCTCTTTTGGTGTTCTTTTTATACTTCCACTATATACTCTCTCTTGAGATAAAATTTGATATGCTAACTCTTTCCCATATATATCTTCTATAATAAAATCCTTATTCTTAGTTGAAATCTCTAGCTTTATAGGATTTTCTCTTCTATATGGTAATGTATTAAATATATAAATATCATTCTCTTGCTTATCTTCCATTGACTCACAAATCTTTCTAACTATATAATCACAAGCTGAATATGATAACTGATCTGCCTCTGTAAGTCTAGATAAAATAAGAGAGTTTGTTTTATCTGTATTACATCCACAAGCACTATCATGAGCATGATTTAAAAGAAGCTTCTTCCAAATTGTTTCAAGCATATCAATTTTTAAATCTAATCCCAATTTTTGTCCCATTACCATAAGTGGCTCTAAATGATATATCAATTTTCTTTCTATCTTATCATTTAAATACTTATGATCATATCTTGAAGAGTAGATAGAACGATGTATCTTAGAGTTTGATGGGGCTAAAAACTCTCCTGAAACCTCTTTAAAATCCCCCTCTTTTCTCAACTCTTCAAAAAACTTTTCACAATTACTCTCTACATACTCTAAATTATTTTCACTTTTAGAATTATAATACTCTATTCTCTCTTTAAGATTAAAATCAACATATCTTTGATCTCCACCTACAGATAGTAAAATATTCTCTTTAGTTACTCCATTTAAGAAAGTTTCCTCTACCTGTTTCACATCATCATTATAGATAAGATTTCCCCCATAATAATATCCATTTTTTATATTATAAGTTAAAACCTCACTTCCATCTTCGCTTTTCCATATAAACTCTCTATCTGGACATAGTGAACTAGATAATCCTCTCCAAAATATAAAATCCTTTATTCCAAACCCATTAAATATCTTAGGCATATCTTTGCTCTGTCCAAAAGAATCTGGAAGATATCCAACATTCATATATCCCCCCAATCTTTTAGCACTGTTTATTCCATAAAATAGATTTCTAGCTATTGATTCTCCAGATATTATTAACTCATCTGTTTGAGTATACCAAGGACCTATAAAAAGTTTTTTCTCTTCTACCAATTTTTTTATTCTCTCTCTATTTTGAGGAACAAATTTTAAATACTCCTCTACTATACTCACTTGTCCATCTAAAAGATAGTAATTTAACTCTCCACTTTCAAGTGCAGATATTACCTCATCCATATGATAAATAAGTTGTATTACTGATTCATTAGCTGTAAAATACCACTCATAATCCCAGTGTGTATTATTATAAACATGAACTTTTTTCATATATAACTTTAGGAGCTGTCTTTTAAACAGCCCCTCTCCTCCTTCTTTAGATCTCTTCTATCTCTTCACTCTCTTTAGTTATTGGTTTTCTCCAAAATCCAATTATTAAAGCTGTTGTTAAAATTCCTGCAAAAGTACAAGCTATCCAAGTGATAAATGGAATTGGTTGCTCTATATATCCTATAAATGTTCCTAGTGGTGACCCTATTCCTCCATAGAATTTACACCCTGTTGCTCCTGCTAGTCCTCCAGCTACGGCACTTCCTATAACTGAAGCTGTTATCATTTGAATTGGATGAGCTGCTACAAATGGGATAGCTCCCTCTGTTACTCCTACTATTCCCATTCCAAAAGCTGAAGCAGCTGAAATATGTTCTTGCTCAGTAAATTTCTTTCTAAATAATCTAGCTGCTAACCAAATTCCTAATGGAGCTACTGAAATAGCAGCTTGAGCTGCTGTTCCTGGAACGAAGTTAGCCCCTTGTATTCCATATTTAGCAACAGTATCTGTAAATACAGCTGTACCAAATATTAAAGCTGTTTTATTTACAGGTCCACCAAAGTCAAATCCAATCATTCCACCAATTATAGCTCCTGTAATTAAAGGCATTCCAGAATAATTATCATTTAAGTATGTCAATGATGAATATAGAGTATCCATTAGATTAGCTATTGGCTTTCCTACTAAGAATGTAACTATCATAGAGATAATAAATACTGATAGTACAGGAATTATCATTATTCCTAAAAGTGGTTGAACTACCTTAGGCCATTTTATCTTCTTTAATAAGTTTACTATATAACCAGATAGAAAAGCAACTAAAATAGCAGCAATAAATCCTCCACCTGTTTGAGTTCCTAAATATGCAGCATCATTAGCTATATAAGCTCCTATCATACCCGCAGCAATAGCTGGTCTTCCAGCCATAGAGTTAGCAATAAATCCCGCAAATAGAGGTATCATCAACTTAAATCCAATCTGTCCTATCTCAAACATCTTAGCCATTAAGAAACCAAAACTTGTACTTCTATCAAATCCCCAATTTACTATTTGACCTAATTCATTTTTTTGGAAAGCAAATATATTTGCTATTGATAAGATAATTCCTGAAGCAATAACCATAGGAACCATGTATGAAAGCCCTGCCATTATATGAGCAACTGCCTTATTTTCTGTCTTTCCTAAAGTTATCTTTCCTACTTTTGTTCCCTTTCCACCAAGCACAGTAGCCTTTTCAAAAGCTTCTGCTATTAGTCCTTTACCATTTTTTATAGCTACATCTGCCTTTACTTGATAAACTTTTTTACCATAAAATCTGTCCATTTCAACATTTCTATTTACAGCTAAAATTACTACATCTGCTTCTGCTATCTCTTTTTCAGTAAGAGCATCCTCTGTTCCCATTGCTCCCTGTTTTTCTACAGCTATTTGGATATTTAATTCTTTTCCTGCCTTTACAAGAGCTTCAGCAGCCATATATGTATGAGCTATACCAGCTGGACATGAAGTAATAGCTACAACTTTTTTATCTCCTTCTATTTTAATTTCTACTTCCTCTTCCTCTTTTTGAGTAGTTGATAATAATTCTATAAACTCTTCCTTTGTTTTAACTCTTTGTAACTCTTCAATAAATCCCTCTCTCATAAATGAAGTAGTTAGATTTTTTAATATCTCAATATGAGTAGTTCCTTTTTCTTGTGTAGGAATAGCTAATAAAAATATTAAATTTACCTTATTTTCACTATCTACAGATTCCCAATTATCTATTGTATTTACAAGTCTAGCTACTGCTATTCTTGAACTTTTTACAAAATCTGACTTAGAGTGAGGTATTGCTAACCCCTCTTCTAATCCAGTAGGAGATACTTTTTCTCTCTCTAATACATCTTTATAAAAATCCTCTTTTGAAGTTAATACTCCTTTTTTATCTAGAAGTTCTACTAACTCCATTAATGCTTCTTCTTTTGTAGTTGCATTTAAATCTAATGTTATCAAATCCTTATCAATTAAATCTTTAATATTCATTTCTCCACCCCTTCTTATTTTTCTGATTATATTATATAATTATCTATTTTTTTAGAGAATAATCTGATTTTTTCAATTTTTTTTGAATAAATTCAGTTGAAATTGATTTTTTTTGATTCTTATTTTATAATAATCATATAATTTACAAAAAAATCACATTTATAGATGGACTTTTTTATTCAATTTTTTTTGAAAGGAATGATAATTAATGAACAAAAGATTATATGACATACTTAAATTTATACTTCAATCTAAGGGAAAAACAAGTATAAAAGAGATTTCTGTATTTACTTCTGTAAATGATAGAACTATAAGATATGACATAGAAAAGATAAATGAACTTCTACTAGCTGAAAATATCTCTCCAATTGAAAAATTGAGTAAAGGAGTTCTTTTTCATAAAGAGTATGAAAAATTAGAAGATTTTATAAAAAATAATTCTAAAGATATCTTTTTCAATGAGTATAGACAAACTATTATTCTTATAAAAATACTATTTTCTCAAGAGATATGTATCAATGATCTATGTGAAAGTTTTGATGTAACTAGAACTACAATAAAAACAGAACTGGGAGAGATCAGAAAATTTCTTAAAGAAAATCATTTAGAATTAGAACCTACAGGTTCTGGATTAAGATTGGTGGGAGAAGAGGAAAATATTCGTAATACTCAACTTAAAATTTTAAATCAATATAGAAATATTATCTCTGAAAAAAATATTGAAAAACGTTATATTTTCAATCTTATTAATGGATACTTTAAAGATATAAGTATAACAGAGATTGAAAAATTTATAAACTATGTTGCTAAACAGCTTAATATCGTTATTACTGATGAAACCTACTTCATTCTTTCAAACTATATTCTCATAATGATTTGGAGAATAAAACATGAAAAATTTATTGAAAAAATTAACAATAAAAATTTCTATAGTGAAACAGCTGAATTTAAAATCTTAAAAAAAGGTATCTCCTTTCTAGAAGCCAATTTTTTTATTGAAGTGTCTGATTTTGAACTAGCTAAACTTACAGATTATTTCTTAGGTTGTAGTAGTTTTTCATTAAATAACTCTGCATATAAAGAGTGGATTGAGATAGAAATTATCGTTAAAAAAATAGTTTTACAATTTAAAAAAATTCATGGAGTTGATTTAACAAGTGATATAACTCTTCTCAATGGTTTAGTCAACCATATAAAGCCAACTATTCATAGAATAAAAAATGGAATAAAATTAGAAAACTCTGTCTATGAAGAGGTTATTGAAAATTATCCAACTCTTTTTAAAGATACAAAAAATGCTTTAGAAGTTTTAAAAAATTTTATCAATAATGATATTAATGAGGATGAAATCGCCTTTATTGCTCTACATTTTAAAGGAGCTTTAGATAGAAATAAAAATAATAAAAAAGAGAGTAAAAATGTCATTTTAATCTGTGGCTATGGATATGGTACTTCTAAACTTTTAGAGCAACAATTAAAAGATAGGTATAACATAAATATTTTGGATATAATCCCTTTAAACCAAATAAAAAATATTGATTTTTCTAAAAATATTGATCTTATTATTACTACTTTAGGAAAATTAGAGTTAGAGACAAATATTCCTATTGTAACTATTAATCCTATATTAAAAAATAAAGATATTACTTTATTAGATTCATTTAACTTACCAAAATATTCAAATAGAACTTCACTATCTTTAATTATGAAAACAATAAATACCTACTGTGATATTAAAAATAAAGATGAGTTAATTGAAAATTTAAAAACTATTCTTGAAGGAAAAATTATAGATGATTTAGAGATAAAAGGTAAAAAACTTTCTGATTTTTTAAATGTAGATAATATAAGATTAAAAGTTACAGCTAATTCATGGGAAGAAGCTATTAAAAAAGTAGGAAATATTTTAGTAGAGTGTGGAAATATTGAAGAGAGTTATATTGATACTATGATTGAAAAAGTTAAATTACATGGACCATATATAGTGATAACTGATTCTTTAGCTATTCCTCATGGAGATATCTCCACAGGAGTTTTAAATTCTGGAATGGCACTTATCTCCTTAGATAAACCTGTCCTTTTTCCTAAGAATAAATCTGTAAAATTTTTATTAGCTTTTTGTGCCACTGCATCAAAGGATTATTTAGATGCTCTTACTTCATTTTTAGAGTTAGTAGATAATTATAATTTTTTAGATATTATTAACTCTACAAGTTCTATTAAAAAGATTCTTGATACAATTAAAAAATATGAGTTTTTATCTAAAATGTTGTCAGAGGATAAAAATAAAAAATAATAGTTAAGAGTATAGAAAATTCTTAAATACTATTTTAATTAATCATAGAATTTTTCTATACTCTATTAAAAATATTTTTATGTATTTTATATTTTCTTAAATTTTTCTATCTTTCCATCTCTTTTAATAAAGGATATAGTTTTCTAAATTTTTGATATTTTTTTTCATAAAAACTTAGATTCTCTGGATTTGGATATTTTATATCGATAACTTGTATTAATTTTTCACAAGCATCATTTACATTACTAAAACATCCGTCTCCTACTGCTGCTAAAATTGCAGCTCCAAAAGCAGGTCCTTCTGTTGAATTTA
>DXSD01000066.1:2060-10748 GCA_019410665.1 Fusobacterium sp. | reverse complement strand
AGTGAAGGGTTTATTAAAACTCAAATGGAATTAAGAGAGAAATTAAAGGGGAACTCTGGTGCTGAAGTTGTAAAAAAACTTTTTGAATATGAGAAAAAACAGTTGGAAAACAGTAAATACAATCTTTTAGATAAAGTAAATAAAGTCTTAGATAGAGAAGAAAAATTAGCTATGGACTTAAAAAATGCTATTCAAGAAGAGGAACAAATAGAGTGTATCTATAAACTTCAGCCTGTTAGAGAGGAGTATAGAGCTTTAGAAGAGAAAATTTTAAGAATTCAAAAAAATATTGATTCTCTTAAGAAAAAATTAGATTCTCAATGGACCTATGAAATTTATGGAACAATTTCTAAAGATGAGATGTTAAATACTTATAATCAAACTATGAAAAAGTAAAAAAATATGTTAAAATATGGAGGAACTATGAAACTTTTAAAAATAGTTGCCCTTTTGCTAATAATAGCTGGAGGGTTTTATTACCAAGCTCATAAAAGAGCTGGTAAACCGCTAAATATTAAGGAGGGAAAACAGGTGGAAAATATAGTATTAAATGCTAAAATTAAAACTGTTAAAGGAGATATCAATTTAAAATTATTTCCTGAAGTAGCACCTATGACAGTTACAAACTTTGTACACTTAGCAAATAGAGGATATTACAACGGATTAAAATTCCACAGAGTGATAGCTGATTTCATGATTCAAGGAGGAGATCCTACTGGTACAGGAGCTGGTGGACCTGGATACCAATTTGGTGATGAGTTTAAAGAGGGAGTAGTCTTTGATAGAAAAGGTCTATTAGCTATGGCTAATGCTGGACCAAATACAAATGGTTCTCAATTCTTCATCACTCATGTACCTACTGATTGGTTAAATTACAAACACACTATATTTGGAGAAGTTATCTCTGAAGAGGATCAAAAAGTTGTAGATAGCATAGCTCAAGGAGATATAATGGAAACTATTGAAATCTCTGGAGATGTTGAAGCTTTCTTAACAGCTCAAGCTGAGTTAGTAAAAAATATAGATGATATTTTAGCTCAAACTATGCCTAATTTAGGAAAATAATGGTAACAATAAAGAGAGGAATTAATCCTCTCTTTGTTTTTCTGTATAACCTTCTATTATATTTGTTAAGTGATCTCCAACTCTTCTATAGAAGTTAATTATATCCATAAAATTAGTTGTTGACATTGTAGTTGCAGCTTCTTTAATTCCAAAATCTATATAATTTTTCTTAGCTTCTTTATATAATCTTGTTACCTCTTTAGCATCTACAACACACTCTTTTATTAAAATAGGATTCTTCTCTTGATATCCTCTATCTATATTTCTGAAGAACTCATTAGTTTTTTCATGAAGATCCATAACAACTTTTATCTCTTGTTCTGTTAATGTTATTACATTATCATGTAGTTTCTTTAAACTATTAGTAATTCTCATTAGATAGTCACTTACTGTTTCATATTCATCTGATACAATTAAGTTATTTCTTATATCTCTTCTTAAGCTATCATTAATATCTTTATTGTTTAAGATTACAAAGTTTGCATCTGTTATCTCTTTTTGGTATAGATCTAAGTCATCCTCTATCTTTCTTAGCTCTTTTACCTTTTCATCAGTAAGAAGTTCAGTATCTTTATACATTCTTTTTACTTCATCAAACATCAACTGAATCATTTTACCCATATTTCCAACTTCAACTTTAGTTTGCTCTACAACTACTCCAGAAGTCTTCAACATTAATTCATCTATTTTAGTTTTTCTATCACTTACTTTTCCATCATCTTTAACTACTTTACATAGGAAATTTGCCAATTGCCCTATGAATGGAGTAAACAGTATAACATTCACCACATTAAATGTTGTATGAGCTGTAGCTATTGCTACTGTTACATTTGCATCATGATCTCCAAAGAAAGATAAAAACTTTAAATAGAATGGGAATACTGAAGTTACCCAAACTACTCCAAAAGCATTTATTATTGTGTGAGCATAAGCAGCTCTCTTAGCATTTACATTAGCTTTTAAAGTTGCTAGAATAGCTGTAATAGTTGTTCCAACATTCTCTCCAAGTACTAGTGCCACAGCTGTTTCATAAGTTATTAACCCTTGAACTGCTAGTGTAATAGTAATTCCCAAAGTTGCTGAAGATGACTGTACCACTGCTGTAACTAAAGCTCCCACAGCTGCTGCCTTCAGAACTCCAAAATAAGAATCTGCTGAGAACATTTGGAATAAAGTTACAAACTCTGGCATATTTCTTACTGGTTTAAGCCCATTACTCATTAGCTCTAATCCAAAGAAGATCATTCCTAGTCCCATTACTGTTAAAGCTCTTGTTTTAGCCTTGTCACCTTTTAAGAACATATAAGCTATAGCTGCTGCTCCTAACATTGGAAGACCATACTTTCCAATATTAAGTGCTAAAATCCATCCAGTAATAGTAGTTCCTATGTTCGCTCCAAAGATTACCCCTAAAGCCTGCTTCAATGTCAATAAAGAAGCATTAACAAACCCTATTGTCATTACTGTACTTACAGATGAAGATTGTACCAACATAGTTACAAACATACCCATCAGTATTGCAACTACTCTATTAGTTGTTAGTACAGCTAAAAATCTTTTTAATTTCTTTCCTGCTAATTTTTGCATTCCTGAAGACATATTGTCCATTCCATATAGGAAAATTCCTAGTCCACCAAGAACCTTAAAAATTATATCCAGATACATTTTACCTCCTAAAACAAATAAGAATTAATAATATTGTTCTCTTCCATACTGTATTAAATATTTAATATTAAACATTTTTTTGAATGAAAAAGACGTACATTTTATTATAATATCTTATTTAGGAAAATTCAAGCTTAAAAAAATAAATAAGTTTTTTTTCATTTTTCTTTATTTATTATATACATTTTTTTCTATTTTATTACACTTTTTTACTTTCTCAACTCTTTTAGTGTTCTTTCCAATGCTCTCATTGTATAATCAATTCTAAAGTAACGAGCATTTTCTCCCATATGACCTATTCTTAAAACTTTATCTGCTAAATACCCATATGATTTTCCTAACATTACCTCATGATGTTCTAACATATGATTATAAACTTCTTCTATATCATACCCCTCTGGTAAACAAAATGCTGTTACTGTTGGAGAGTATCCTCCTTTTAAGTATAAATCTAAACCTAAATCCATCAATCTTGTTCTAGCATACTCAGCTGCTGAATAATGTCTTTCTATTACTTTTTCCAATCCCTCTTCAAACATATTATCAATAGCTACACCAAGAGCCACTATTGCAGTAATTGGCATAGTATATGGGAAAAGTTTTTTCTCAACACAATCTTTCCATAGAGATAAATTACAATAAAATGATGGGATAGGAGTTTTTCTATTTTCTATAACTCTCCAAGCATCATCACTTATAGTCATTATAGTTAATCCTGCTGCTGCTGAAAAAACCTTTTGTGAAGCTCCTAGAGCTATATCAATTCCCCATTCATCAACTTTTACTTCCACTCCACCTACTGCTGAAACAGTATCTACAACTGTCATTATTCCCATAGACTTCAATGTTTTACAAATATCTTTCACATTATTTAATACTCCAGATGGTGTATCACAATGGACAACAGTAGCATATTTAAATCCATAATCCTTATGTTGCTCTAAAAATACTCTTAACTTATCAGTATCTATCTTATTTTGTACATCACTTTCAAATAGAGTTACCTCTCCACCATAAGTTTCAACCAAATCTTTAAATCCTGCTCCATATATTCCATTAGATATTACTAGAACTTTATCCCCTTTTTCTGTAAGAGAAGCACAAGCAGCATCTAATCCTAGCATACCTTCCCCAGCCATAATTATAGTTTGAGCTTTTTTAGCTCCAAATATTTTTCCTATCTTCTTACATAGCTGAGCATAATACTCAAAAAACTTCACATCAAAATCTGAGTTCCCATAATAATTTCCTCTAGCATGTAATACATTCTCCCTAACCATAGTAGGCCCTGGTGTCATCATAATATAGTTAGCTTTATACAAAAAACCCACCTCCAAAATTTAATACCTTGTTTATTTAACAAACTTTTACTTTTGTATTATAACATATTTTTTCCATATTATTAATATTTATTTTAAAAAATGTTCAAACCAATTTGTTATTTCACTCAATCTTTTTACTCTATGCTTCGGTTTTCCACTTCTTGATAATTCGTGATTTTCTCCTCTAAACATACAAAGTCTAGCTGGAACTCCATGATATTTTAAAGAAGTAAACATTTGAATTCCCTCTACAAGCCAGCATCTATAATCCTCTTCTGAATGTATAAATAGTGTAGGTGTTACTACCTTATCTGCATATTTCATAGGAGAGTGCCACCATAATTTTTCTGGATTATCCCATGGACTAGATGCATTCTGATCTACATTAAAATAGTATCCTATATCTGTTGTACCAAATTTTGAAAACCAGTTTGCTATACTTCTTTGAGAAGCAGCACAAGCAAATCTATCAGTATGTCCTATTATCCAGTTAGTCATAAATCCACCATATGACCCTCCTGTTACTCCTACTCTACTTCTATCTATAGGATATTTTTTTAAGACTTCATCTGTAAATTTCATTAAGTCATCATAATCAATTGTTCCATATTTTCCTCTAATATCTGCAAACTCATTACCTCTTCCATCTCCTCCATGTGGATTACAGAAAAAAACAAAATATCCCATGTTTGCCCAAACTTGCATCTCATGATAAAAAACTTCCCCATATACAGTTTTTGGTCCCCCATGTATATCTAAAATTCCTGAATACTTTCTTCCCTCTTCATAGTCAATAGGTTTTAAAACCCAACCTTCTATCTCTACTCCATCATTCACTATATTAAACTTTTCAGGAAGTGATATTTTTTTACCCTCAACTATCTTTTCATTAAATTTAGTCAATTGAGTTTCATTTTTAGCCTTTAAAGAGTATATCTCTTGTAACTTCATATCTCTAAGTCCTATAAAAAATATCTCCTCTTCTCCTAAAGCATACCCATCAACACTTCCTTTTCCTATACTCAATACCTCTTCATTTCCATTAAGATCTAAAGATTTTAAAATAGCATCATGAAAAATTGTTGTAATATAGTATAATTTATCTCCTAATACTCTATAATTTTTGTTGCTTCCATATCTACAGTCAGAACCAACACTATTTACTAGCCAAGTGTCATTATCTTTAAATAATTTCACTTCCTCATCTTTTATCATATAAAATTTAGGATTTTCATTGAGTCCATAAGTTTTTGTATCATTTAAAGCACAGATAACCCCATCTCCAAAAAATTCAGCAAAAGTCACTCTATACTCCTCTGCTGAGAGTAACATATCCTCTCTTCCTGTTTCTATCTCATATGTATAAATTCCTTCTCTTTGCTCCTGTTTGTTTATGAATCTATTTACTACATATAAAACAACTCCATCTTTATAAGTGTAGTAAGTTACATTAGAAATGGTATCACTTATTGGAAAAACTCTATCAGCTACTCTATTGTAAAGATACAGTCTATTTCTCTTTTTATTTGTAAATCCTCCTCCATTACTCCAAAAAGGAATCTCATCTATTATCTCATAATCTTTATCCTCTTTTATTTTTTTTATAGCTTCCCCTCTTAACTCTCCAGTTAATTCATTGAGATTGATTCCATAATTATCAAATTGAGCTGTAAGAATAAAATTATCTCTATCTATCATCTTAATAGAAGTAACTTGAAGAGGTACTCTCATATACTCCTCTGCCTCTCCCCCTTTTATGTTTATAGAGTAATAACAACTCCACTTTTCTCCCTCTTCTATCTTAACCTTTAACTTTTTATCTCTTATACTTGGAAAGATAATATTTTCCTCATCTAACCACAGGAAACTCTTCTCCTCTCCTAATCCAGTTAATCTAAATTGTTTCTTTGTTTCACAATTCATTACCCAAATATTTGACTTATAATTATTTTCTTCAAAATCAGCTTTATGAACAACAAAAGCCAAATTTTTATTATCTGGAGCTATCTCAACTCCTGATAGATAACTATATTCCAAAAAATCTTTTAATTTTAAATTTTCCATACTACCCCTCCCACAACTTATCTGCTTAGGTATATTTTACATAATTTATTTAAAAAAATCTATTTTTTTCAAAAAAAGATATAAAAAAAATAGTTTTACATGTATAATATATATTATTAAAAATTTTAAGGTGATCAATGATGAACAAAGAGATTAGAGAAAAAATCAAAACTTCTAAAAGAATCGTATTAAAAGTAGGAACTTCTACTCTTACATACCCCAATGGAAACTTAAACTTTCATCTAATGAATAAATTAGCTTGGATTCTATCTGATTTAAGAAATCAAGGTAGAGAAGTTATCTTAGTAACATCTGGAGCAATTGGTGTTGGTTCTAAAAGTTTAAACTTTGAAAAAAGACCTACCCTTATAAAAGAGAAACAAGCTGCTGCTGCTGTTGGACAAGCTGAGCTTATGCATATATATAAAAATTTTATGGGAGAGTACAATCAAAGAGTTGCTCAAGTCCTTCTTACAAAAGATGATTTTAAAGAGGGAGAAAGAAAAACTAATACTAATAACACTTTAGAAACTCTACTTAGTTTTGAAGTTATCCCAATTATAAATGCCAATGACACTATTTCCACTTTTGAAATAGAATTTAGTGATAACGATAGATTATCTGCTAGTGTTGCTTCTTTATTAAAAGCGGACTTACTTATCATACTTACAGATATAGATGCTCTTTATGATGCCAATCCTAAAACACATCCAGAAGCTAAAAGAATACCATATGTAGAAAAAGTTACTGATGATGTTTTAGCTATGGGTGGAGAAAAAGGTAGTGAGTTTAGTGTAGGAGGAATGGAAACTAAACTTCTTGCTGCTAGAGAGTGTTATGACGGTGGTGTTATGATGGCTATATTAGATGGATCTAATCCTACTTTCATAGAGGAACTTATCAACGGAAAAGATATTGGAACAGTTTTTGACTGTAAATAATGGAGGAACATATGGAATATATAGAAAAACTTGGAACTGCTGCTAAAGAAGCAGAGATTCAAATAGCTCAATTATCAACTAAGGTAAAAAATGAAATACTTTTAAAATCCGCTCAAGCTCTTTTAGAAAATTGTGATGATATATTAGCAATTAACTTAAAAGATGTTGAAAATGCTGAAAAAGCTGGAGTAAAAAAAGCTTTTATTGATAGATTAACATTGACTAAAAAAAGAATTGAAGATATGGCTGATGGGCTTAAACAAATTGCTTCATTGAATGATCCAGTAGGTGAATTTATCTATGGTAAAACTCTACCTAATGGACTTATTATTCAACAAAAAAGAGTTCCTTTAGGAGTAGTTGCAATAATTTTTGAATCTCGTCCTAATGTGACTGCTGATGCTTTTGGACTTTGTTTAAAAAGTGGAAATGCTGTTATTTTAAGAGGTGGAAAAGAAGCTATTAATACTAACATTGCCATAGTTAATGTATTTAAAAAAGTATTAAAAGATTGTGGAATAAATGAAAATGCTGTACAAATTTTAGAAGATACTAGCCATGACACAGCTAACAAACTTATGAAAGCACATCAATATATAGATGTATTAATTCCTAGAGGAAGTGCTAGACTTATCAATACAGTTATAGAAAATTCAACTATTCCTTGTATTCAAACTGGAATAGGAAACTGTCATATATTTGTAGATGAAAGTGGAGATTTAACTAAGGCTATTGATATTATTATTAATGCAAAAACTCAAAGACCAGGGGTATGTAACGCTGTTGAAACTCTACTTATCCACAAAAATTGTGCTGAAGCTCTTCTTCCAAATCTTGGAGAGGAATTAATAAAAAGAATTGTTGAGATAAGAGGAGATGAAATAGTTAGAAAATATATACCTAATTCTATTCCTGCTACTGAAGAAGACTGGGCTACTGAGTATGAAGATTATATAGTTGCTATAAAAGTAGTAGAAGATTTAGATGAAGTTATAAAACATATAGCTAAATACGGTACTAAACACTCTGAATGTATAGTTACTGAAAATTACTCTAATGCTCAAAGATTTTTAAATGAAGTAGATGCTGCTGCTGTATATGTAAATGCTTCTACAAGATTTACTGATGGTGGACAATTTGGATTTGGAGCTGAGATAGGAATTAGTACTCAAAAACTACATGCTAGAGGACCTATGGGGCTAAAAGAACTTACTACTACTAAATATGTTATTATGGGTAATGGACAAGTGAGAGAGTAGAAATCTACTCTCTCCTTTTATTATAAAAACTAAACTATATTAACATATTATTGTTTTTCAATTAATCTTATTCTCAATACCCTATCTCTTTCACTTACATTTTTTATAAGTTTATCAACCTCCACTACTCTTCCCAATTTTGTATAACTGTATGAAGTTGAAAAATTTTTATAAAATAATACAAGATAATTATTTTGATATAACATTAAATCTCCAATATTTATTTTTCTAATAACTTTATCTTCTTTAGGAAGCTTTTGGGGAAGTACTGCATATTTTTCATTTCCATTTAACTCATTTATTTCCAATTCTAATGGTAACATTTCTAAAAGTTTTTGAGTAGTCGAGTTTTTCTCTAGTTCTATTTCATAT
>DXSD01000066.1:0-2050 GCA_019410665.1 Fusobacterium sp. | reverse complement strand
GTTATATATATTATTAATAGTTTTTTATTCATACTGTAACTCCTTTTTCTTAGATATAACATGAATATCTTCTAAGTAAACAATATTTTTTCAACTTGAGTTAATTATGAAAATTACGATAAAAATATCATTATATACTCTCTTTCAATTTAATTGCTATTTTATATCTTTTATTTTTTTAGCTGGTATTCCTCCAACTACTGTATCACTCTCAACATCCTTTGTCACTACTGAACCAGCTCCTATAATTGCATTATCTCCTATTTTTATCCCTGGGGTTATAGTAACATTTGCTCCTATCCATACATTTTTCCCTATGATTATTGGTTTAGGATATAATGATGCTCTATCTTCAGCTTTTTGACTATGATTTAAAGTAGCTAGTGTTACACTATGACCTATTAAAGTTCCATCTCCTATAACTATTCCACCTTGATCTTGAAAATGGCAACTTGAATTTATAAAAACATTTTTTCCTATCTCAATATTCTTCCCACAATCAGTATAAAATGGAGGAAACATAACAAAACTTGAATCTATATCTTTTAAAGTTAATTTTTTCATTAACTCTCTTATCTCTTCTTGAGTATGATATTTTGTATTTAATTCCATTGTTATCTTTCTAGCTTCTTCATTTAATTTTGTCATATATTTATGTATTTCACTACCACCTTGAACTTTTTTTTGACTTTTCATATATTCTAAAAACTCTTTTAATTCCATTTATTTCTCCCATTTATACTAAATATTTTTTCCCATTTCATAAGCTTCTTTCATAGCAATTTCATTTCTCTTAATTGAACCTACTGTATCTGCTCCTACTCCTCTAACTATTCCTTTTAAAATAGCTTTTTCAAAGCACTCTATCCATCCTTCCAATCCCTTTAATGCTCCATCCATTGCTCTATCTTCAGTATCAGCAGATGTTGCTAAAAGATAAATATCTCTAAATTTATACTCTCCTGCAAAAAGAGGATTTGTTCTGTCTAAAAGTGTTTTCATCTGTCCACTCATTTCATAATAGTATATAGGAGTAGCAAATACAACTACATCGGAATTTTTTATTTTTTCTACTATTTTTTCCATATCATCATTAATTACACATTTTTTAGTTTTTTGGCAACTTAAACATCCTACACAATACTCTATCTTTTTACCTATTAAGGATATTTTTTCCACAATATTGTGAGATTCTAAAGCTCCTTTTATAAAATTTTCAGCTAAAATATCTGAATTTCCATTTTTTCTAAGAGATGTTGATAAAACTAATACTTTTTTATTCATAATCCACTTCCTTATCTTTTAAAATATTAATAATTACATATTCTGAATTTCCAGCTGTTCTTAAAGGATAACCCCAGCCACTTAATCCAGAACTAACTATTACATCAAATTTTTCTATTTTTTTATTTCCATATATTAATTCTGCGAGATTAAAAAATCTGATTATTAAATTTGCTGGAAAAATCTGTCCATTATGAGTATGTCCTGAGAGTTGAAGATCATATCCTAATCTACTATTTTTCTCTAACTCTACAGGTTGATGATCGACTAAAATTATATACCTACTCTTATCTAAACTTTTTATCAAATCTTCACTAGACTCTCTATTTCTAAAACTTCTATCTTTTCTCCCTACTATGATCAAATCTTTGTTAATCTCTATATTTTCATCTTCAAGTAAGAAAATTTTTCCTTCTCTTATAGCAGTTTTTAAATCATTTACACTATAATTAGGAGTTTTCCTATATCTTGACATATCATGATTTCCATAAACATAGTAAATTCCATTTTTAGTTTTAATATCTCCTAAAATTTTAAAAACATTTTGTATATCTTTTAAAGTACTTCCTTCATCTACAATATCTCCAGCTAATATTAATATATCTAGATTTTCCTTATTTAACCTCTTGCTAAACTCTATTAATTTTCTTTCATTTAAAGCGTTTCCAAAATGTATATCACTTAAAAGTGCTATTTTATATTTTCCCTTAGAAAGATTTTTTTCTGTTATAATGTTGTACTCCACTCTCTTTATATTATTAATATT
>DXSD01000065.1 GCA_019410665.1 Fusobacterium sp. | reverse complement strand
ATATAATTCAATTAATCCTTTCTTTTAAAGTATTTTAATTTACTTAATTAACAACAATATAAAAGCTGTCAGTCAATTGAAGATCTGACAGCTTTTATATTTTTTGCTATTATCTATTATCTACTTTTTCTGGATACATGTCATGATTAGCCATTCTGTTGAAAGCTACCTCTTCCCATTTAGTACCTTTTTTTCCATAGTTACAATAAGGATCTATAGATATTCCCCCTCTTGGAGTAAATTTTCCCCAAACTTCTATATATTTAGGATCCATCAGTTTAATTAAATCCTTCATTATTATGTTTACACAATCTTCATGAAAATCCCCATGATTACGAAAACTAAATAAATATAATTTCAAAGATTTGCTCTCTACCATTTTTATATTAGGTACATAAGAAATTATGATATTAGCAAAATCTGGTTGCCCTGTGATTGGACAAAGACTTGTAAATTCTGGACAATTAAATTTTACAAAATAATCATTTTCCACATGTTTATTATCAAAAGTTTCTAGTATCTCAGGAGCATAATTATCTGGATATTTTACTCCTTGATTCCCTAATAGTGTTAAGTCTTTTAAATCTCTCATCTCTTTTCTCCTTCTCTTATTTTTACTAATGGATCTATCTCTCCGTTTATTTCAAAAGCTCTCTCTCTATCAATACAAGTACCACACTTTCCACAAGAGTACTCATCTCCTTCATAACAACTCCAAGTAAGTTCATAAGGTAATTTTAATTCTAATCCTTTTTTTACTATATCGCTTTTATGTAAATTTACAAAAGGAGCTTCAATTTTAACTTGCTTTCCACTTCCAAGATATATTGCTCTATTCATTGCCTCATTAAATTCTTCACTGCAATCTGGATAAGCTTCTCCAGCAGAATCATCACTATGAGCTCCATAATACACTATTTGACAATTTTTAGAAATAGCTATACTTGTAGCTGTTGAAAGAAATAAACCATTTCTAAAGGGAACATAAGTTGATATTGTTTCCCCCTCTTTTTCTTTTAATTGCTCACTATAACTTCCTTGAGGAATCTCTTTTTCTGAATGTGATAACAAAGAGCAACTACTATAAGTAAATATTTTTGCTAAGTCTAACTCTATCAATTCCACTCCATAATATTTAGCAATCTTTCTTGCTGACTCCAATTCTTTTGTATGTTTTTGTCCATAAGAAGTAGATAATGCAACTACATTATCTTTTCCATGTTCAGCAACAGCCATTGCTAAACAAGTAGAGCTATCTACCCCACCGCTTAATAACACTAATACTCTCATTTCTATATCTATCCTCTCATATATATTCTATTTTGTAGCATATAATTGTTTTTAAATTCTCCCATAAATACACTACTTTCTGTAAAACTTCCTGTTTTCTCAATTCCTCTAGCAGTCATACAACTATGCTTCCCTTTTATATATACTGCTATATCTTCAGAGTTAATTATTTTAGATATAATTTCTGCTATATCCTGTCCTATTCTCTCTTGAAGCTGTAATCTTCTTCCAACCATATCACATATTCTAGCAATTTTACTAAGTCCTATTACCCTATCTTTAGGAATATATGCAACTGTTACTTTCATATCATACATAAGAGCTAGATGATGTTCACAATAACTAAATATTTCTATGTCTCTTACTATAACCATATCTTTACTATTTTCTTTATCTACTATCTCAAAACTTTTATTAAACATCTCTGCAATTTTATCATTAGTAAAATTCATTCCTTTAAAAACTTCCTCATACATTTGGGCTACTCTTTTTGGAGTATCTTTTAATCCCTCTCTTTCTGGATCATCTCCTAATGCTATTAAAATTCCTCTAATATGTTTTTCTATCGCTTCTTTATCTATCATTCATTATACTCCCTTACTTTCTGGACTCCATATTATTTTATGAATTTGCAACTGCATATTTACTCCATTTAATTTATATTTTTTCATAAACTCAACTATTTCAACTAACTCTATACTTTGGAAAACAGGACTAAAATATACTGAGCATTTTCCTATAAGTGAGTATTTATTTATAATCTCTCTTGCTTTTTCTAAATCTTCAATATTTCCTACTACAAATTTTACTGTATCTTTCTTTGTCAAATAAGTAAAATTTGAAAGATCCATAAATTTTTCCATATTACTACTTGGTAGCTTATAATCCATAGTAAAAGAAGGGGGATTGTCAAATTTATTAAACTTCTCTAAATTTACACTTCCATTTGTTTCTATTTCAACATTTAATTCACTATTTCTAGAAAATTTTTCTAATAAATTTTCTATATTTTTTTGTAATAGAGGTTCTCCTCCTGTTAAAGTTATATTTTTTATTCCACTTTCTAAAACTCTGTTATATATCTCTTCTTCTGTCATCTCTATATACTCAGCATCATCCCCATTAGCCCAGCTAGTGTCACAGTAACTACAATTTAAATTACATTTTTGAAATCTAACAAATATAGCTAATTGTCCAGCTTTTTTCCCTTCTCCATTTATACTTTCAAATATTTCTACAATTTTATATCTATTCATTATTTCATCTCCTCACTATATATAGCACAGTTATTAGGAGTCTCATATATAGTTGCACTCTTTACTTTTAATCCCTTTTTCTGAAAATACTCATATACATATTTAGAAAAATTCTCTGCTGTAGGTCTAAACTCTAATTCGATTATTCTAAATCCATCTTCTTTTAAAGCATTTAAAGTTAATTCCCTCATAGTTCCCTTTTCAATTATTAAAGAGTGATCAAGATAATCTGCTAGCTCTTTTAACTCTTTTTTTATATCTCCAAAATCCAAAAGCATTCCTCTTAAATGCCCTTCCTTTTCTAAATTTTCTCCATAAATCTCTAACTTTATTGTCCAACGATGCCCATGAATATTTTTACATTTCCCATTATAACCATGTAGAAAATGTGCACTGTCGAAACTTGCTTCACTTACTAATGTGTACATACTGCCTCCTAATTAAAAAAAACTCAAGATAGTATGTACCACCTTGAGCTATAAAAACAAAAAATTGCAATAAAAAAAAGCCCTAGTTTTGTTTATAGACAGGATGGTACAAATGAACTGTCTTTATTCCTCTAGTATCCTAACACTTTTTTTAATTTTTGTCAAATATATCTAAAAAAGAGCCTCCAATCCTGGAAGCTCCATTATAATTATAATCTATTTATTAATTCTTTAAAGTAATTATAAGCTGCATCTAAATCATTTTGATCTGGGTGAGTACTTGCATCTTCCCATCTTTTTACTCTTTCTGGATTTGGTCCATGTGGATGCTCAGGTCCAAACATCTTTTTCATTCTCTCAATTAAGTTAGGATCTATAGCTCCTTGACAATGATAATGTCCTAAAACCTCATTTTTGTTATCCTCAAATAATTTTTTTATACTTGCTGTACAATCTTCAGCATGTTTTGAGTCTGGATAAGCTCCTAAAGTATAAATAAAAGCTACCTTCTTCTCTTTTATAGTCTCTATAAAATTCTTAGCTTTAGTATCTGCAGTTCCTTTATCTATCCAAGTTCCAACAATTATTAAGTCGTAGTCTAATGTTGTTACTGTACTAATATCTTTTACTTCCACCTCTGTAAAAGCCTTTGCTGCTGCTTCACAAACTTTTTTTGTGTTACCTGTTAGTGTTGAATAAGCAATTAATGTTTTCATTATATCCCTCCTACTTTTTATCACTAAAGTTTATACCATATTTTAATTTTAAAGTCAAATAATTACATTTAAATTATTTTTATTGACTTTATTTCAAAAAAATATTATCATATTTATGTTGAAATTATTTTGATTATTAAAATATAAGTATGTATTAATACTTGATTTAGTATGTATACTTTAGAAGGAGGATATTAATGATTAACAATTTATTGTTGTTCGATAAGAGATATAAATCTCATCATGAAAGTGGAGGGCTTATTAGTAAATATGTTCCTAGTGGCAGGGCTGACAAAAATCTTTTCGAGGAAATGTTAAATATAGTTCCTGATTCAAGAAAAAAAGCTATCTATGTCCACACACCTTACTGTGATAAAATATGTTCATTTTGTAATTTAAATAGAAAACAACTAGATGGTAGTCTAGATTCCTATGCTGAATATATAGCTAGTGAATTTGATAAATATGGTCAAACAACATATTTTAAAGAGAGTACTTTTGATGTTATTTTCTTTGGTGGAGGTACTCCTACTGTTTATAAGCCTAAGCAACTTAAAATCATACTTCAAAGTATTCAAAGAAATGTAAAACTTGGAAAAAACTATGAATTTACTTTTGAAACAACTCTTCATAATCTTACTGAAGAGAAATTAGAAGTAATGATGAAATATGGAGTAAATAGGCTCAGTGTGGGGATTCAAACTTTCTCAGAGAGAGGAAGAGTTTTCTACAATAGAACTTATAGCAAAAATGAGGTTATTGAAAGACTTAAAAAACTAAAAAATTTCTTCAAGGGAGAAGTATGTGTAGATATTATATACAATTTCCCTGATCAAACTATTGAAGAGGTTATAGAAGATGCCAGAATTGTAAAAGAATTAGAACTTGGAAGTGCTAGTTTCTATTCACTTATGGTTCATGAGGGATCTAAACTTTCTAAGGATATTGAAGCTGAAAAAGTGATAATGGAAGAGGATATGAAAAAAGACTACCTTCTTTACTCTCATTTTGTTGATGAGATGTTAAGAGAGGATAAATACCATATTTTAGAACTTACTAAAATAGCTAAAAATGCTGGTGATACTTACCAGTACATTCAAGTTAGAAATAGTGGTGGAGATACTTTCCCTATTGGAGTAGGTGCTGGAGGTAGTGTTCAAGGAATTGGAGTATTTAGAATGAATAAAGAGATGAGTTTTTACTCTAAACAAACTGAATACCATGCCAAATTTGCTAAACTTTCTGGAATAATGCAGTTCCCTATCATCTCTAAAGAGAGTATTAAAGCTATTTTAAACGAGGAAGAGTACAAGTATTTCTGTGAGAAAATGAAAACTTATGAAGAGGAGAAACTTGTTATTGAAAAAGAAAATTCTTTTAATTTTACTAAAGATGGGGTTTTTTGGGGAAATAATCTTTCAATAGATATTATTGGATATATTTTAGATAAAGTTTTTAATAAATAAATTTATATAAATTTTATTTTATTAGTCTAGTAATTAATTTAATGTAAAGGAGAGATATACATATGAATAAGAAAAAAGCTACATTACTTTGGGCTCTACTTACTGTATGTGCCTATGGAGAAACAAACAGTATTGACTTAGGAAAGAGTGTTATTTACTCTACTACAGGATTTGCTACAGAAGTTAGAAAAACAACTGCTAATCCTACATTAGTTACTGCTGAGGATATCCAAAAGAAAAACTACAATACTGTAGAGGAAGTTTTAAGAGATATCCCTGCTATCAATATTGTAAGACAAGGTAAAGATTACATCATTGACCTTAGAGGACAAGGGGATAAAGCTAAGCAAAATGTACAAATCTTAGTAGATGGAGTACAAATGAACTCTTTAGATACTTCAATGTCTGCTACTCCTATCAATACAATATCACCAGATGATATTGAAAGAATAGAGGTTATTCCAGGAGGAGGTAGTGTTCTATATGGTAGTGGAACTTCTGGTGGAGTAGTTAACATTATTACTAAAAAAGATTCTGGTAGAAAAGTTAATGCTGGATATGAATATGGATCTTATGCTAATAGAAAGACTAATGTAGCTGTGGGAGAAAGCATAGGAAATTTTGATATCAAGTTATCATATACAAACCAAAATAGAGATGGATATAGAGATTATGATAAATCTGATTCTGATACTTTTATGGGAAATCTTGGATATAAAATATCTGATACACAAGATATTAATTTCAAATATAGCAAATATAAGGCTGAAGAGAGCTATCCTGGAATGTTAACTAAAGAGCAAGTAGAAGCTGATAGAACACAATCTGGAATGAAAGATGGAGAATGGAGTACTACTGATACTGATAAAGATGAATATGCATTAACTTATAATAATAAGTTAACTTCTAATTTAGATTTTAATTTAACAGGATTCTGGCAAAAAACTACTATGAATTTAGATTCAAATATGATTACTGAAGGTCCAACAATGAGACAACTAGGAAAATTTGAAGATAAAAAATGGGGAGTTAAACCTAAATTTAAATATTCTTATGGAGAGAGTAGTAGCTTGATTTTGGGAATGGATTATATTAAAAATAAAGCTACAAGATTAAGTGATATGAGCGGAACGATGAAAATGAATAAATCACCAATGCCACCTATGGTAGTAACTATTGCTGATACTTTAACAACCAATGAATTAGAAAAAGAAACTATTAGTAGTTTTGTAATGAATAACTATGTATGGAATAATTTTGAATTTAATCAAGGATTAAGATATGAAAGAGCTAATTATGGTATAAAGAGAGATAGCTCGGGTTATATTTATGATACTAGTAATATGCCACCACAAAAAGTAGATATGGATAATCATATTAAAACTTCTTCTCATGAAGATAATTTTGCTTATGAATTAGGAGCTAACTGGTTATACTCTGATACTGGAAAAACTTATGTAAGATATGAAAAAGGATTTACTTCTCCACCACCTGCATTGCTTACTAATAAAAAAGAAAATGGAGATTACTATCTAAATGATTTAAAATCTGAAACTTATGATAATATTGAAGTTGGATTATCAGATTATATTGGATTTACTAGTATAAATGCTTCTATTTTCTATACTTTAACTCAAGATGAAATTACTCAAGATATGGCTGGAGGAATGCCACCTGCTTGGATAAAAAACTATAACTTAGGAGAAACTGAAAGATTTGGTTTTGAATTATCAACAGCTCAATATTTTGATAAACTAACTCTTACTCAATCTTGGGCATATATAAATGCAGAAATTAAAGATGGAAAAAACGGAAATATAGATATTTCTGGAAACCATGTAGCTAATGTTCCAGAACATAAATTAAGTTTTGGAGCTGAATATGCTTTTACTCCTAAATTTAGTGTAGGTGGAGATATTGTTTACACTGATGGAGTATATATGAACAACCAAAACTTAGGTGGAAAAGTTAACTCTCATACAGTAGCTAATATTAGAGCTAGATATAGTTTTGACTTCGGTTTAGATATCTATGGTGGAATAAATAATCTATTTGATAAAAACTACTATGAAACTGTTAGTTATAGTAGTGGAGAATACACTTATGACCCAGCAGCTGAAAGAAACTACTATGTAGGATTTAGATATAACCTATAAGATTAAAGAAATTAAAATGTGAGGAATTATATGAAGAAAATTTTACCTATCGTGCTTACAATAGGAATTATCATAACAGGGATACTTGCCATACCTATGGGGAGTGTCCCTATTCCTCTGGAGTATATATTTTCTCCAGGAAAAGCACCTGATTATATAAAAACAATAATTTTTAACCTAAGATTACCTAGAATAATAATGTCATTATTAGTTGGAATGATGTTAGCATCTAGTGGAGCTGTTGTACAAACAGTATTTCAAAACCCTCTTGCTGACCCTTATATTATTGGAATTGCAGCAAGTGCTACTTTTGGAGCTGTAATTGCCTTTGTGTTAGAACTCCCAGATTTTATGTATGGTGTCTTAGCTTTTATAACTTGTTTAGCTAGTACTCTTCTTATTTTCAAAATGGCTAAAAAGGGAAACAAAGTAAATGTTGCCACTCTATTAATAGTTGGAATTGCTGTTTCATCTTTCTTAGGAGCATTTACATCTTTTGCTATGTATCTCATTGGAGAAGATTCCTTTAAAATAACAATGTGGATGATGGGTTATCTTGGAAATGCTACTTGGAAAAGAGTTATTTTTATCTTAATTCCCCTTGTTCTATCACTAATATACTTTTACTCTAAAAGACATGAGCTAGATGCTCTATTATCTGGTGATGAAGAAGCTCACTCATTAGGAGTTGATGTAAATAGATTAAAAGTGAGAACACTTACTGTGTCTGCTCTTATTGTAGCCTTTTCAGTAGCTTTTTCTGGAATGATTGGTTTTGTAGGACTTATCGTACCACATACTATTAGAATGATTGTAGGACCTTCTAATACTAAGATGTTACCAAGTACAATTTTAGCTGGAGGATTTTTCCTACTTGTATGTGATACTTTTGGAAGAATTATTCTTGCTCCTGTGGAAATTCCTATTGGTGTAATTACTGCATTTTTTGGAGCTCCATTCTTCCTATACTTAGCATTAAAAAATAAAAGGAGAGATTTCTAATGGAAGCTATAAAAATTGAAAATTTAAATTTCTCCTATGGGAATAGAAAAATACTTCAAGGTATTAATTTAGGGTTAAAAAGAAATAAATTAACAGGAATTTTAGGACCAAATGGTTGTGGAAAGTCAACTCTTTTAAAAAATATTTTAGGATATTTAAAAAGTGAAAGTGGGAATATTTATATAGATGAGATTCTAAGTAAAAATATCTCTCAAAAAGAGAAAGCTAGACTTCTTTCTCTAGTTCCTCAAAAATCTCAACTTGTATCTGCTATGGATGTAGAAGAATTTGTTCTTATGGGAAGACTTCCCCATTTAAAAAATAGTTGGGATGGATATTCGAAGAAAGATGTTGAGATTGCTCAACATCATATTAAAGAGTTGGATTTAGAAAAATTTTTACATAGAAAGGCTGTAAGTCTTTCTGGGGGAGAATTTCAAAGAGTTCTTTTAGCAAGGGCTCTCACTCAAGAAACTAAAATTATCTTATTAGATGAGCCTACATCTGCTTTAGATTTAAATCATGCTTTAGATTTAATGAAAAAAGTAAAAGATAGCATAGTTGATAAAGAACTTACTGCAGTAGCAGTACTCCACGATCTAAATCTTGCTGCTATGTTTTGTGATGAAATTGTTATGTTAAAAGATGGAAAGGTATTTTGTCAAGGAATTCCTAAAGAAACTTTAACTAAAGAGAATTTAAAAGCTGTCTATGATTTAGAATCTCAAGTTTGTTATACAGAAGAGGGAACCCCTTATATCATTCCTAAATTAAAAGGAGGAAAATAAATTGAAAAAAATAATTTTTTCTTTTATATTTATACTATACTCTCTATCTTTTTCTGCTTTAAAAGTGGAAAATAATCAAGTTGTAGATAGTTATAATAATAAGATTGAACTTAAAGTGTATAAAAAAATAGTTGTTCTAGATCCTGCAGTTATAGAAACTCTATATTTAATTGGAGCTGAGGATCATATTGCAGCTATAGGAACAATTGCAAGAAGTAAGATTTATCCTGAAGATAAGGTAAAATTACTACCAAATGTAGGACATATGAATAATAGTAGTGTTGAAAAAATCCTATCTTTCTCTCCTGACTTAGTTTTAATAAATGCTATGTCACCAAAGTTAGGAGATACATTAAAACCTTTCAACATTCCTTATATAGTTGTTGAAGCTAATAGTTTTGATGATATTTTAAACAATATAAAACTTTATGGAAAACTTACTGGAAATGAAGAAAATGCTGATTTACTTTATAATAAATCTATTGAAAAGTTAAATAATATAAAAGCTAAAATTACTGCTCAGCCACTTAATATGAAGGGAACAGTACTCTATTCAACTTCACCTATGATGGCTTTTAACTCTAAATCTCTTCCTGGACAGATATTATCTCTTTTAGGAATAGAAAATCTAACAGATAATCTAGTTGGAGATAAACCTATTATATCACCTGAGTTTTTATTACAACAAAATCCAGACTTTTTAGCTGGAGCAATGAGTATTTCTAAACCTGAAGATATTTTAAACAGTAATATAATAGTTAAAGAAATAACTGCTGGAAAAAAGGGTAATCTCTTTATTGTAGATTCTACAAAGATCCTTAGAGGTTCTCCAAGAATCTTTGAAGCAGTTGAAGAGTTATATAAAGAGTTAGAAAATTTAAAAAATAATTAAAGAAAGGGAACTTTATAGTTCCTATTTCTTTAAAACATTATTTTGAAATTCAAAATTTTAGTTTTTTAGAAAGGGATAATAATATGAAAAAAATTATAATTTTATTTTTCACTATACTTTCTTTTTTCTCTTTTGCTCAAGAGAAAATAAAAGTTGGAGTTACTCTACAACCCTACTATAGTTTTGTAGCAAATATTGTTAAAGATCGTGCTGAGATTGTCACTCCTGTTAGATTAGATATTTATAATTCACATAACTATAGTCCTACTGTTGAAGATATGAAAAAAATCTCTTCTCTAGATACTATAGTTATAAATGGATTAGGACATGATAGTTTTATCTATAAAATGCTTAAAATGAGTGGAAAAAATATTCCAGTTATTGAAGCTAATAAGAATGTCGAATTGATTCATACTCAAGGAATATGCACTCATGACCATGATCATGAAGAGGAAGAGCATCATAATCACTCTCATTACGAGGGAGTAAACTCTCATACCTATATCTCTATAACTGAGTCTATTGAGCAAATAAAATATATTGCAGAACAATTAGGAGAATTAGACCCTAAAAATAAAGAGTTTTACTTAAATAATGCCAATGAATATATTAATCGTTTAGCAAAGTTAAAAAAAGAGGCTCTTAATGAAATCAAAGATATAGATATCTCTAACTTTAAAGTTGTTACTTTTTATGCAGGTTATGATTATCTTTTTAAAGAGTTTGGAAAAGAGATTGATATAGTCATTGAACCAGCTCATGGAGTAGAGCCTAGTATAGCTCATTTACAACATATTATAAAAAAATTAAAAGCTGAAAATATCAAAGTTATTTTTGGTGAAAAGCAATTAAAAAATAAATATATGGAAATTTTAAAAAGAGAAACTGGAGCAGATATTAAAGAACTTTATCATATGACTAGTGGTTCTTACTCAGCTGAAAGTTTTGAAGAGATGATCTCACAAGACTTAAATGAAATTGTCTCTGCTCTAAAGAAAAAATAAAAGGATAGAAAA
>DXSD01000064.1 GCA_019410665.1 Fusobacterium sp. | reverse complement strand
TGTGTATAAGAGACAGGATATATTAGAGGTGTTTTTCATGAAAAAAATTTTACTTATTTTTGTTTTTTTTCTCTCTTTTATAGAGGGAGTTGCTCAGAAAAATGATGACTACACTCTTTTTCTAAATGGAAAAGATGCTTATTATAAGAGAAACTTCGAGGTTGCAAAATTAAATTTTGAGACTCTTTTAAAATCCTTCTCACGATCAGATATTTTTAGAAATAATTATCCCTACTTTTATATAGGAATGACATACTATCATCTAGGGGATTATGAAAGTGCTGCATTTTTTCTAGAAAAGGCTGTATACTTAAGTAAAACTTTTCCAGGGGAAGATTCAAAAATTCAAGATATCCATTTCCTTGCTGAGAGGGATTTTGCTTTAGGAGATTCTCTTCTGAAAATTGGAAAAGAGGATAAAGCTATTACCTATCTCCAAAGAATAGATTATGATAATTTCTACCCCTTTGTTGCTTATTATGAAAAAAAAGCTCTAGAACTTTTAAGTGATTTTTCTTCAAAGGATAAGGATAAGCTAAAGATCAAATTTAATTATGATTTCACTTCTATTGATAGATTTTCTACTGAGGAACTTTTAAAAATTGGGAATTTTTTCAACTCTAAAAAAGAGTTTAGCAAAGAGGAAGAACTCTATACACTGATGTTAAAAAAAGATTCTCTATCTTTAGAAGAGAGGAAAAAGATCACAGCTGCTTATTTAAAATCTCTTTTAGAAAGTAACTCCAAAGAAAAAATTATAAAATTTACCTCTACCCCAAATAAAAATTTTAAAGATCTATATAGTTTTTATAGAGGTTTAGCATTTTACCAGTATAGAGATTTTTCTAGAGCTCTATATATTTTCTCTACAATAAAAGAAGAAGAGTATTTTTCTAAGGCTAATTACTATATTGCTAGTATATATTTTTCACTAGGTGATTATAACAACTCTCTAATTGCTCTAAACAAAATAGAGAAAAAAGATATGATTACTGATTCAATGGCAGCTTTTTCCTATTATTCACTAGGAGATGAAAAAAATCTTGAAAAAGCTATCAAGGTATTGAGTAAAAAATATCCCAATACCTATTTAGGAATATATTTTAAAACTTTAGATCCAACTTACAAAGAGATATCTTTTAACTCTCTTGCCAATTTAGTGGATTTTTCAAATAGAATATTTAACAGTTTTCAAACATCCCCAAATAGTTTTTTACAAAGTGGAGATATTTTAGAAATTGAACAACTTTCTAGAATATCTGCTTTAAAAGATAGAAATCTTCTAAAATTAGCATTGGAAAAGAGTGTCTTCTGGGGGAAAACAACTAGAGAAGCAGCTCTAGCAATAACTACTATTCTTGAAAATGGAGATTTTTATGAGTTAGCTTTTAAAAACTCTATTAATAATATGGGAAATTTTATTGACTATGAAAATCTTTTAAAATATAGTTTCCCTCTCTATTACCAAGATAAAATTGAAAAAGTTGCTAAATTTTATGATGTTCCTTTAGAAATTATATACACTTTAATTCATGATCTCAGTGAATTTAATCCTTATTACATATCTGAAGATTCAAAATTTGGACTTATGTGTATTCCCTACTCTGAGGTAGCAGATAACAATTTTTTTGAACTATTTGATATTGATAAAAATATCGAGTTAGGTGTGAAGAGACTACACACACTATTAGAAAAATATAATGGAAATAAAATTAAAACTTTAGTAGCATATGTCTATGGAGAGGATTATTTAAAAGAGTTATATTTTGATTATACTAACGATATAAATTTGGCTACTATTCTAGATCCTCAAAGAAGATTTTTTCTACAAAATCTTCTTATGACATATGTATTATATTCAAGACTATATCAATTTAACAATTAATAGGAGATCAAATGAGAAATACTAGATGGATTTATAGAGAGGAAAAGAGAGATTTTTCTTCTAACTTAAACATAGATAAAGATATTTTGAGTCTATTGCACTCTAGGGAGATTTTTAATGATGAGGTTATAAATATCTTTTTAAATACCTCCTTAGATAACATTCGTTCCCCCTTTCTTTTAAAAGATATTGAAAAAGCTGTTAAGAGAATTATTTCAGCTAAAGAGAAGGGAGAGGAGATTTGGATATATGGAGATTATGATGTAGATGGAATAACTTCTACTTCTCTTTGTTATCTTGCTCTCTCAGAATTAGGAGTTACTCCTAAATACTATATTCCACTAAGAGATGAAGGGTATGGTTTAAATAAAGAGGCTATGGAATATATAGGTTTACAAGGGGGAAAACTTATTATTACAGTTGACTGTGGTATCTCTTCCCATAGTGAGATAGAGTTTGCTAACTCTCTAGGAATAGATGTAATAGTTACTGATCACCATGAGATCAATAATGGAAATCCTCCAGCTTATGCTGTAATTAATCCCAAAAGAGAGGACAATCTATTTCCTACTAAGATACTAGCTGGAGTTGGAACTGCCTTCATGCTCATGTATGCTCTCTATGAAACTTTAAATAAAAAGGAGGACATATTTAAATATCTGGATATAGTAGCTATTGGAACAGTTGCTGACATTGTTCCTCTTTTGGAAGAGAATAGAGTTTTTACAAAATTTGGTATGGAACAGTTAAGAAGAAGTCATTGGCTTGGGATTAATATGCTTATTAAAAAAATCTTTGAAGATTATCAAACAAGAAAGTTTTCTCCCTATGATATTGGCTTTATTATTGCCCCTATATTTAACGCTGCTGGTAGATTGGAAGATGCTAAAAGGGCAGTAGAACTATTTATAGAAAAAGATCATAGAGTATGTAATGAGATAATTAATGATCTTTTAAAAAATAATAGTGAAAGAAAGGAGATTCAAGAGCTTATTTTTGAAAAAGCTATTGATGTTATTGAACAAAAAAAACTATTTGAAAATAGTGTTATAATTGTTGCTCAAGAGGGATTCCATCATGGAGTTATTGGTATTGTTGCTTCTAAAATATTGGATAGATACTATAAACCTACTATAATCATGGAGATTAAACCAGAAGAGGGGATTGCTACTGCTTCTTGTAGAAGTATTGAAGGATTTAATATAATAGAAGCTCTTAACTCTATGCAAGAGTTATTTGTTAAGCACGGAGGCCATGCTGGAGCAGCAGGTTTTTCTATTAAAATAGATAAAATACAGGAGTTCAGTGAAAGATTAAATGAGTATGCTAAAAATGTTATTCCTGAATCTTCACTTATAAAACCTGTAAAAATAGATATAGCTATTCCAGCATATAAAATCTCCTATGATTTTATTGAGAAAATATCTCTTTTAGAACCTTTTGGTTTTGGAAATCCATCTCCTTTGTTTGTTTTGAAAAATTGTGAAATTTCAGGAGTAAGAGCTATTGGAAAAGAGAAAAATCACACTATGCTCAATGTAAAAAAAGATAACATGGAGATAAAAAACTGTGTTTGGTTTAATAGTGAAGATGTATTTAATGAATTACTCTCACTTACTCATGTAGATATAGCTTTTAAACTAAAACTTGAAACCTATAAAGATAGATATCAATATAAAATGTATATTGAAGATATACAACTTCCTAAAAGTAAGGAAAATCTAAATGAAAAATTTCTATCTCTATATAATACAGCTTTTCCTATTGAAACTGTTATTTATTCTAGAAAAAAAATAGAGGGAAATGAGTTAAAATTAGTCTATCAAGAAAATGAGGTAGATGTTACTTACAATAGAAATTATCTCTCTACTTTAGATACACAAACCTCTTACTTACTTTTAGAATTGAAAAAAAATTATAACTATAATTTTAAGGTTACAATTAAAGATATTATTCTCAAAGATGAAAATTATAATATCCATTTAATCATTGATAGGGATTATGATTTTACCTCTTACTCTCTTAAACAAGGGGAACTTTTTAAAGATATAAAAAACTTTTTAATTGGAGATTTTAATTATAACTCTATACAAAAAAAATGTTTAGCTTCTATCTTTAAAGAGAATAAAAATACTCTGCTCCTTTGTGAAAAAGGAAGAGGAATCAATACAATCATACAGACTATCGGACTTTACTATAAATCATTGGAAAAAAGAGCACTGTATATAACTAACCAAGTGCCTAATAGAAAAACTTTAAACAGTATAGAGTTATCTGATGAGTTTAAAGAGGGATATGATTTCTATATTATTGATAAAGATATAGATTTTAAACTTCTCTTTAATAAAAAAGTTTTAATTATCTCAAATACCAATAAGGAAATTGAAGGTTTTAATACAGTTATTGATAATTATATAGTTCCTAATAATATTATTATTAAAAGTTCAGATCTTTTAGAAGAGAAAAACATATTTACTAAATCTCTTCCTTTAAATATTAAGAAAGAGATTTTAAATAATTTAGCCAATAATATAATATACTGTGACTCTAGTATTTTAGTTTATCTCTAATTTTTTTAAATATTCATTGACTTTTACCTAAAAAAGTGATATCATAATTGTAAGGATTACAAATTAGAAATTATTTAGGTAAATTTGTTGGTAATTTAAGGAGGGAAATTATGGAATTAAAAGGAAGTAAAACTGAAAAAAATCTAATGACTGCTTTTGCTGGTGAGTCAGAGGCTAGAAATAAATACACTTATTATGCTTCAAAAGCTAAAAAAGATGGATATGAGCAAATTGCTAAAATATTTGAAGAGACTGCTAATAATGAGAAAGAGCATGCTAAACTTTGGTTCAAACTTTTAAAAGGTGGAGCAGTTCCTTCTACTATAGATAATCTTTTAGATGCTGCTGAAGGAGAAAACTACGAATGGACAGATATGTATGCTACATTTGCTGAAGAAGCTAGAGCTGAAGGATTTGTAGATATAGCTAGAGCTTTTGAAGGTGTTGCTAAGATAGAGAAGAGACATGAAGAAAGATATAGAAAATTACTAGATAACATCAAAAAAGAGATGGTATTTGAAAGAGAAGAGGAAGTTGCTTGGGAATGTATGAACTGTGGACATGTACACTATGGTAAAAAAGCACCAAAAGAGTGTCCAGTTTGTAAGCACCCTGGTGGATATTTCATGATAGAGCCTAAAAATTACTAATCCCCCCAAGGATAGTATTAGGATTGGAGCCAGAAATGGCTCCAATTTTTTATTATAACCTTTTAGGTATTTCATCTCTTAAGAAGAAAACTAAGAATTGTTCCATATTCCAAGAAGTTGATTAACTATGGCTTATCTCACTAAAAATGCAAGGGTTAAGTCTTCGACTTATTGCATTTTTTAGCGTTCGATTTCACTGAGTTAATCTAACTTCTCTCCATAAATTACACAATTCTTTAAGTTTTCTATTATAATTTAACAAAAGGATTCATTACCTAATGTAATAAATCCTTTTTTACCTTAATTAATTTCAAAAATTAAAATCTATAAGTTACTCCAGCTTTTATATACTCTCTATCTCTCTTACCAAATTCTTTTCCAAATTCAGCATTTAAAGATAAACTTTCAAAATTAAGTTCTACCCCAACAGATAAATCTAAATTTCCTTTATCCATAGTATCATTATCTATTCCAACAGTATCATTTAAAAGTTTAATATCCATATCTTTATCTAAATTTCCTAATTCATAAGAATAAGATGATTTAGCAAATAATCCTATATTATTTAATTTTTTACCTACTATTAATTCAGCTTTTGGTAGTATAGAAGTATAATCTTGCTCTTTTATCTCTAAACTCTTTTCACTAAAGTTCTCTACATTTCCATAAACTACATCTAAAGCTAATCTAGGTTGAATATATAAATTATCTCCATACTTTTTAGAGATTTCTCCAGTCACTCCCACTAAGTATGAATTATAATCTGTATTAACATATCCCTCTAAATCCTCTCTATCAGTTTCATGGAAGTTATATTCTCCAAATACTCCAACTCTTATGTTAGATTTATTATATCTATAGTCTTTATAGATTGCTCCATGAATCGTTTGAATTTTACTTTCTGAGTTATTATCATACTCTATATCAGAATATCCATATCCTAATGTTCCATATAGATTATCAGCTAATCTCATAGCTCCATTAAATCCTGTCATCTTAGTATCATATCCAACAACTCCATCTTTAGATTGAATATCTCCATACTCTCCTATTAAAATGAAATTATGATTATATTTATCAAGTGTTGAGATTACAGATGTATCATATTTTCTAAAACTATCTTTAATATCAAAAATTTGTCTTGAAATATTTAGATACTCTTTTCCAGAAGATTTTTCAATTGCCTCTTTAATTTCATCAGCTGAACCTGTACTAGCAAATATTTTATCTACAAGCTCTTTCTCTGTTTGAGAAAGTTTTTCATAGTTCTCTTTTGTTAAATATTTATCAAATAGGTTTCCTACTTGAGAGAAGTTACTGTTTGTGAAATCAGAAATAGAGTTATCGTTTCTCACTAACTCTCCATCTAAATTTCCATCTTCATCTTTTGAAGTTTTTGCATCATATAAAAGTGAGTTAGATAAATTTTTATACTCTTCTCCTAAGTTGATGTTTTCTCCTTCAATTATGTTATCTAGTTTGTAAGAATCCTCATAAGTTCCTGCTACCATATCTGTTGAGATTACAAGGTTTCCATTTAGGTCTACATCACTTGCTGTAAGCTTTCCAAAAGTACCATCTGAGTTAGTTCCTACTGTATATGTACCTCCTACTTCAATAGAAACAGTTCCATTAGCATTGATAGTACCTTTATTTTCAATTCTTCCATTTCCTTCAGCAATAAGAGCTTTCTCTTCTCCTAAAGATTTATCAATATTAATTATACCATTATTTGAAATAACTCCATTTTCTTTAGCTATCATTCCACCTAATGCCCCAGCCGTTACCTCGATAGTACCATTATTTATTGCTGTTCCTCCAGCTTCAGCTAACATTCCATAAGCTCCTGTTCCTACATTGATAGTTCCATTATTTATTGCAATTCCACCATCTGCTTCCATTCCTACTGAATTATCTCCACTCACTATTATAGTTGCTCCAACTTCATTAATTGCTTCTCCCACTTCTTCTGGAGAACTACCTTCATCTGCATCAGCTCTCATTCCTACTGAGCTATCTCCTATTACTATTATATTTCCATCTTTTTTATTTGTAACTAAATTATTTAAATCAGCCCTCATCCCTATTGAATTATTTCCTATTATGTTAATAGTTCCACTATTATTACCAGAACCATTTTCCCCATCTATTTCCATAGCTACAGTATCATTTCCTGTTAATTTAATAGTTCCACTATTATTAGCTGTACCATTACTACCAATATAATTACTAATACTCATTCCCTCTGTATTATTTCCAGTAATATCAATAGTTCCACTATTTATTAAATTTGAATTAATTCCAATCATTCCAGTAACATTATCAATTTCTCCTGAAATAAATCCACTATTTATTATCTCACTTTCAAATCCCAACATTCCTATTTGAGATAAAGTTCCCTCTACTAAACTATCTGTTTTAATAAAATTTATTTTCCCTTTGTTTTCCAAATTAGTTTCAATAGCATGTATTCCTAAACTAGAACCCTTTAAATTGATAACTCCCTTTTCTTCATTTACCACTCTATTTGTAAGACTTCCTTTAACTTTAATACCAGTAGAAATACGTTGTTCTACTTCTTCTAGCTTTATATTTCCATATTCATCTGATATTTCTTGTTCTTTAATTATATTTCCATTTATATTAATAGTCCCATCATTTAAAACTGTATTATCACTTCCTTTAGCAAATAATCCTATTCCTGATACTCCATATGGATTTTTCTCATTATTAATAGTAATCTCTCCACTATTAGTAATAATGCTATTATTTCCATAAACTCCCATACCAATATTTCTATATATTTTTCCATTTGTTGATGTAGTATCACTAATTATATCAAGAGTAATTTTATTTGTATTTACCAGTTCAACATTGTCTGCTTCCCCTCTCATTCCATAATTATCATAGTTATTAGAATTATTTTTTATTTTATTAATTACTATTATTTCTCCATTATTAGTTATGCTTCCATTATCTTCGTCAACTTCCATTCCATTTGCTTCTTGTCCTATAACAGTAATAGTTCCATAATTTTCTCCTGTTCCACCTTCAACATCTATTCCATTAACTCCATTTCCTTCAATTTTTATTTTTCCCCTATTAATAACTGTTCCAGTATCCTTGCTACTAACTGTCATTCCTTCTACATCATTACCTTTTAAATCAATAACACCTTGTTCATCATTGATTATAGTTCCATCATTAAAAGTCATCATTCCAGCAGAAGAATTATTGCCACCTAAAATCTTTCCACTATTGACACCTTCTCCTCCATTGATTACCATTCCTAGATTAGTGACCTCATTATCAGCAAACTCTCCTTCTATTAAGTTAATAGTTCCCGCATTTTCAACTTTAGAATTTTTAGCATAGATACCCATACCTGAACCAGATATATTTATAATTCCTTTTGATGAGTTTACTATCATATTTTCCACATTAGCATTTTCTACGCTAATCCCCTTTGACACTTTAGAAACAAGTTGCTCTAATTCTTCTGGAGTTAAATTTCCCTCTATTTGTAATAAAACTTTATTTCCGTTAATATCAATAGTTCCTTTATTTTCTACACTTCCATTTCCTTCAAGTAAAATACCAGTACTTTCTATATCTGAATTTTCAGTTACACTAATAGTTATATTTCCATTATTTATTCCACTTCCACCTTGATGTGTATAAATTCCTGTAAGACCTGAACCTGTTAATTCAATCTTATTTTCATTTAAAATCTCACTATTATAACCATCTAATCCTACTATATTATTTCCCTTTCCTATAACAGTTCCATTATTAGTTATCTTTCCATTTTCTACTTCAATAGCACTTGAATAACTTCTAGGTAATCCTTCACTTAAAGTTGGATTTTGACTTTCTATTGAAATTAATTCATTATTTATTACCTCTCCATTTTCAGCTAGTATTCCACTTACATATTTACCATTTAAAATAATATTATTATCATTTGTAATATTACTTTCGATTCCTTCTATTCCTATTACAAACTCCCCTTTTATATTAATATTACCTGAATTTTGAACCTTTCCTTTTTCTGAATAAATTCCAATTACTCTATCTGTTATTATACCATCTTTTGAAATAATATTTCCATTATTTATAATTTCACTATTATTTCCAACCATACCTACTGTTTCAAAATATTCTTTTCCTTCATTAGTAATTGGTGTTCCTTGAGCTAATATAATACTTCCATTATTTTCTAATTTTGCTCCATTCTGTCCTAACATTCCTGCTGTTGAACCCTTAACTTCTATTATTCCCTTTTCTCCATTTAATCCTATACTATTATTTACACGAATTCCTGCTGAATAATAATCTAAATATAAATATCCTTTTTTATTTCCATCATATAAATATTCTTTCTGATAATATTCTGTATTTATCGTTATTTGTCCACTATTTTCTGCTTTACCTCCATTTACTATTTCCATTCCAATTGCATTTAGACTTGAACCCCATTCATAATTACTAGGTATCTCCTCTCCATCAGTAAAAGTTGGTGTTGCATATTCAAACTTTCCATTAACTGTAATAGTTCCATTATTCACTAAATTAGAATTATTAATTCCATACATTCCTTTTCCATTACCATCTATACTAATAGTTCCATTTAGTCCATTTTCTATATCTCCATTATCAGCTGACATTCCAATTACTTCAGCCCAACTTTTTACTAATTCATAATTATCATATCCATTTCCAGAACTTGACTCACTATAACCTTTCTTATGAATTTCACCAGATGTCATACTTATGTTTCCATTATTTATACCTGTTGCTCCATCATTAGCAACCATTCCTGTCCCTTTTCCATTAATTTTAATATTTTTATTATTTACAACCTTTGAACCTTCTCCAACAGCTTTCATTCCTATTACATCTGTATAGAAAAATTTATCATAATTGTATTTATAATATTCTCCTTCTTCAAAAGTAACATCTGAATTTATTTTTCCTGAAGATAAGCTTATCTCTCCATTATTTACCCCTAACGAATTTGAAGTAACACTCATTCCAATAAGATTTCCTGTTCCTTTAATCAAATTTTTATTCTCTATATTACTTCCATTTTCTGCGAACATTCCTATACTATATGGAAGTTCTAGTGGATAATTACCTTTATATACTGTATCATCTATAATGGTATTTAAAGTAATTTCTCCATTATTAATAGCTTCGCTACCATTATTTGCCCATACTCCTATATTTTCACTTCCTATTATTCCTTGTTCATTTACTTGGAATTTCCCATTCATATTAATATTCCCATCATTTTCTAATTTTGCTCCACTTAAATAAATACCTATTCCTTTTTTACTCTCTACATTTATTTGACCTTTTTCTCCATTTACAACATTTCCACCTTGAGCAAAAACCCCCACATTATATCCTTGATTTAATAAATTATCTAATTCATCTATTCCACTTACACTTCCCACTATTTTTCCAAAAGTATTTTTATCTCCCTCAATTATTGATATCATGTTTTCATTTACAATTTTACTATTTTTACCAGCTAAAGCGTAACTACTTTCCCCTTTATTTTTAACTTCTATACTTCCTTCATTAATGTATGTTTTATTTTCTGCCGTTACACTTTCAACTATATTTCCTGTATTTTTATCTATTGGATTACTTGGTGTTGAAGCTGAACTTCCTCCACCACCCCCTCCTCCACAGGCAGTTACAGATACAGCTACTACTCCTGTTATTAAAAACTTAACTAGAGTTTGTAAATCAAAACTAACTTTTTTCTTTAAACAACTTTTAAATTTCTTTTCTTCATTTCTCAAACAATTCATAATAAAAATTTCCTCCTAAAAATTTATTCGTTTTTTGAAAGAAATACGTACTTTCCGATGAAACAAACCTAAAAAAACATGATTTCT
>DXSD01000063.1 GCA_019410665.1 Fusobacterium sp. | reverse complement strand
AAATTAACTTCATCAAAATCATTTCTTAGTATTGAGAAAATATTAAAATCTTCTTTTGAACTATTTAAAATTTTATGCTTTTTATTTATCAAAGATAATCTTTCAAAGAAACTATCATATATATTCATTAATTTTTTCCCATCTTTTGTAAAATCTCTTCAACTATATCATCTGAACGTAAGCCAGCAAAATACTCCTTACTTACATTTTCAAAACCTATATTTCTATATTTTGCAGGTCTTCCTACATATCTAGTGATAAAATCATAATTTTCATTTAAAATAGCAAGAGTAGGAACTACATACAGCTCTTCAGATATATTTAGTTTCTCTCTCAAATACTTAAATCCTCTTCCCTCAGTTATTATTCTTAACTCTATTTTAGGATTTATCTCTGTCATTTTTACAAGTACAGGGATAGTTGCTCTTACATAAGGACACCAAGACTCAGCACTTAATAGAAACTTATACCCTCCCTTTAGATTTTTAATCTTCTCTACATACTCATCACAAATAGAGATTACTTTTGTTATCTCTGAAATTTTTTCTCTTTCACTAACACTTCCAATACTTAAAAATGTTTCATAGTTCATTCCTGTTTCAAATAGTTCTCTGTATTCCATATTATTACCACCTTTCATATTTTCTATTATATACTCTTTTCTTCCAAATGTTTTAAAGAGACCTCAGCTCTCTCTCTAATAAAGCTTTCTGCTCTTTTTATTAAATTTTCTGGTAAATTATACTTAGGATGTCTTCTAAAGGAAAAATTTTTCAATCTCTCTAAACCTTTACCATGTCTTTTAGCAACATAGATTTTAGAAAGGGTATCAAAGCTAATTCCAATCCTATGCTTAGCATGGATAGGTTTTCCCTCTTCCGCCTCATTTAAAAGCATGAAGAGTGAGTTTCCATTGTCAAAAATTGGAGCTGATTTTAAAGGTACTCCTGTATTATTATCAACTATCATTCCATAATTTCCTAAATGTCTATCCTCATTAAATATCAAAGAATCAAAGAGCATTATATCCTCTATTTTTTCTCTTCCTATTATCCCCTCAACTTTTTTTAATAACTTTTCTTCTGAACCAGCTCTCTCCTTAGTGGTTAAAAAATAGTAGATAGGAACGTAGCCTTCATCCTCTGTTGTAAAAATTTTGCATGCTGAAACTTTTTTGTTGTGAAATTCCACAATATCATACTCTATATGTTCAAAGTCCATTACCTCTGCTACCTGACAAAGATAATACTCAGCTAGTGCCTCTACTCTATCTTCAGAGGTGTGCTTAATCAAAGTCAATTCCCCATCTAAATTTGTCCAACACTTAGCTAACATACCATTAGTAGTATATTCAGGAGAAGTGTGAATATCCTCAATTATAGAGCCTGCCATCTCCTTTTCTCCAAAGGCTATCAAAGATAATCTCTCACTAAATCTATTTTCATAGAGGTTATACTCTCTCCATAAATATTCTTTTCTATCATCTGGAACTATCCAATAGGAATCATTTAATGAAAGACCAAAGGATATATCTATATAATTCATAAAATTTTTAGAGTCTAGTCCTTGAGTTTGAACCTCATAGTTGAGAATGCTCTCTATATTTTTTCTATTGCTTGGGGCTTTTCTCCTTTTTATCCACTCTTTTACCTTAGCTCCATTAAATTTTTCAGCTAATGGATAGCTTTTTGGTAGTAGCTCCTCATTAAGTATCTCTATCTTTTTTATATCATAATCTTTTATGAAAACTTCATTAGCTATCTTTCCATATACAGGTATACATAGAAAAGTCATTATAGGAGTATCTTTATTTTTTAATATATATTTTTTTCCACTCTTCTCCATATTATCACCTAAATTATTAGTACTAATACTTAACTTTCTTTAATACACACTTTATAGCTTCCTCAATAGAGGTAAAACTTCTAATCTCCTCTTTTGTTACCAATGAGTTAATCTCTTTTTGACTGTACCCTAAAGCTTCAAGTGCCTCATATAACTCATCTTCAATAGCAAATGTCTCTAAAATATTCTCATCTTGAGTAAATAGATTTCCAATAGCTTTTAGCTTTCCTTTTAAATCTAAAATAACCTGTTGAGCCTTTTTCTCTCCAAGCTTTGGAACTCTTTTCAAAGTTGCATAATCATTTTCAGCTACTATCTTTCTCAATTGTTCAGCATCAAAAGTTGACATAACTGAAAGAGCTAAAGAAACTCCTACTCCCTTTACTCCTAAAAGCATCTCAAAAAGATTTCTCTCTCTCTCCTCTAAAAAACCTATGAGTTTAAAAGCATCCTCTTTTATATAGTTATAGATAAAAAGTCTTACGACCTCTCCAGTTTTTATTTTTTCATAAACTCTAAGAGATATATTTACCTTATACCCTACCCCATTTACATCAAGGGCAAGATAATCAGGTTTTTTATACTCAACTCTCCCTTTTAAATATTCAAACATTAGTTACTCTCCCTCTTTTTATAGTTGAAATCAAAGTTACTTTAAAGTAATTTTATCTTCAGCTACTTCTAAAATCTCCTTTTTCTTTCTCCCTCTTCTCTTAGGTACAGGGATAATTTTTTTATCATCAATAGCACTATCTAACATTCTCTTAATATACTTTCCTGTATAGCTCTTTTCCACTTGAGATATCTCTTCAGGTGTTCCACAGGCAACCACTGTTCCCCCTCTATCTCCACCATCTGGTCCTATATCAATTATATAGTCGGCTGTTTTTATTACATCTAAGTTATGCTCAATAATTACTACACTATTTCCCTTTTCTACAAGCCTATTTAAAACCTCTAAAAGTTTTCTGATATCTTCAAAATGTAACCCTGTTGTAGGTTCATCTAGGATATATATAGTTTTTCCTTTTGTCATCTTAGACAGTTCAGTAGCTAGTTTAATTCTTTGAGCCTCTCCACCAGAGAGTGTTGTAGCAGGTTGCCCAAGTTTAATATAGTCAAGCCCTACATCTATTAATACTTTTAATTTTCTCTCAAGTGATGGTATGTTTTGGAAAAACTCATAAGCTTCAGCTACACTCATGTTAAGAACATCAGAGATAGTTTTTCCCTTATAAAATACATCTAAAGTTTCCTTATTGTATCTTTTCCCTTTACAAACCTCACACTCTACATATACATCTGGCAAGAAGTTCATCTCTATTTTGATAATTCCAGCCCCTTGACAAGCTTCACATCTTCCTCCCTTTACATTAAAAGAGAATCTTCCCTTACTAAATCCATGAGCCTTAGCATCTTTAGTTTCTGCAAAGAGAGTTCTAATATCATCAAAAAGCTTAGTATATGTAGCTGGGTTAGAACGTGGGGTTCTTCCAATAGGGCTTTGGTCAATATTTATTACCTTCTCTAAATACTCAGTCCCCTCAATAGTTTTATACTCTAAAGGATACAGTTTTCCTTTATTCAACCTGTTAAATAGTGCTGGGAAAAGAGTATGATTAATAAGAGTAGATTTTCCACTTCCACTTACTCCAGTAACTACAGTCATAACTCCTAATGGAATCTCTACATCTATATTTTTTAAGTTATTCCCCTTTGCTCCTATCACCTTTAAAGATTTATCCCAAGAGCGTCTTTTCTCTGGAACCTCTATCTTTAACTCTCCCTTTAAATATTTTCCTGTTAGAGAGTTACTATTTTCCATTATCTCTTGAGGTGTTCCATGAGCAACAATCTCTCCTCCATAAGCTCCAGCTCTAGGTCCTATATCTATTATTTCATCAGCTTGAATCATTGTATCTTCATCATGTTCTACAACTATCAATGTATTCCCTAAATCTTTTAATCTTCCTAAAGTAGCTAAAAGTTTATCATTATCCTTTTGATGTAGTCCAATACTTGGCTCATCTAATACATATAGCACTCCAGTAAGCCCTGATCCAATCTGAGTAGCAAGTCTTATTCTTTGAGATTCTCCCCCTGATAATGTCTTAGTCTCTCTTCCTAAACTTAGATAATCAAGTCCCACATTTATCATAAAAGATAATCTTTCCCTTATCTCCTTTAGAATTTCCTTAGCAATTTTCTCCTGTTTAGTTGTAAGTGTTATTCCATTAAAGAAATTCAGAGCATCTTTTATACTCATATCACAGATCTCCATGATATTTTTATCTCCTACAGTTACAGCTAAAACCTCAGGTTTAAGTCTTTTTCCATTACAAACCTTACAAACTCTTTCAATCATATACTTATTTTCAATCTCTTCCTTCATAGCATCTGAAAAAGTTTCATAGTATCTTCTCTCTAAATTTTTTACTGCTCCTTCATACTCCTTATATCCATGAAATTGGAAGTCATCTCCCTCATAGTCAAATCTAAACTTTTCACTAGCTCCATGGAAAACTATATCTAAATCCCTTTTACTCATCTCTTTAATAGGTTTAGATATATCTATTTTAAAAGTTTTAGCCATAGCTTTAAATATCTCCCAGCTATACCCTTTTCTAGTAGAAGCTCCTGGAATATACATTCCACCATCTAAGATAGATAGCTCCTCATCTTCAATAAGCTTATTTTCGTCAACTTCCAATTTTTTTCCTATCCCTTTACACTCTGGACAAGCACCAAAGGGAGCATTAAAAGAAAATAGACGTGGAGTTAAATCTGGAATACTTACTTCCTCATGCTCTGGACATGCATAGTTCTCACTATATGAAAAATCCTCTCCATTGACATTTAAAACTATCTTTCCATTTGAAAGTTCAGAAGCTGTTTCCACTCCCTGTGTCAATCTACTTTGAAACTCCTTATCATCTTTTTTTAAAACTATTCTATCTATTACAACTTCAATATTGTGTTTTTTATTTTTATCTAGAGTGATCTCATCTTCTAAATATAGAATCTCTCCATTTACTCTAGCTCTTACAAATCCTTTTTTCAAAAGATTTAAGAAAAGGTTCTTATGTGTTCCCTTCTTATCTTTTACAACTGGAGAAAGTATTATTATCTTATCCTTCTCTTGAAATCTTTCAATTGCCCCCTCAACAATCTCCTCTATACTCTGCTTCTCCACTGGTCTGTTACACACTGGACAATGGGCAGTTCCTATATGTGCAAAAAGTAACCTCATATAGTCATAAACCTCTGTTATAGTTCCAACTGTTGAACGTGGATTTCTATTTGTTGTTTTCTGCTCTATTGATATAGCTGGAGCAAGTCCCTCTATACTATCCACATCTGGTTTTGTCATCTGCCCTATAAATTGTCTAGCATAAGCTGATAAACTCTCAACATATCTTCTCTGCCCCTCTGAATATATTGTATCAAAGGCAAGAGATGATTTCCCACTTCCACTTACCCCTGTTATTACTACAAATTTATTCTTAGGTATCTCTACATCTATGTTTTTTAAATTGTGCTCTCTTGCACCTTTTATTACTATTTTATCCAACATAAAGTTTTACACCTCTCTATCTATAAATATCTATCTTTCATTTTATATTATACACTATTTTTATCAATTTTAAAATAAGAGGTTTGAAAAATTTGACTTTGTAAAATTGATTTTAACCCCTATCATTTTCAATCTAGGAGTGAATATATGGTTAAAAAATACCCTTTATAAGCTCATAAAAAGCTATTTAAATGGGTAGTGTTAGAGAATCCATTTTATGCTAGTTTTAGAATATAATTTTTTACTATTTTTCAGTATTTTTATGTATAAAATACCAATTAATAAGAAAATTAAGAGTTTTTAACTCTATCTTTAATATGTAAGTTCTAATTTTTGACTTTTATATATAGATATGTTACAATTTGGATAAAATATAGATGAAAGGGGAGAGTAGTATGAGATATAGATTAGGATTAGATATAGGTATAGCTTCAGTTGGTTGGTGTATTTTAGATGAAAATGATGATATAATTAAAGCTGGAGTTCGTTTATTTCCAGAGGGTAAAAGTGATGAAAATCAAAAAAGAAGAGGAAGAAGAGCTTCAAGAAGACTTTTAAGAAGAAGACAATTTAGAGTAGAGAGAGTTAGAGAATTATTATATAAATATAAAATAATTGATAACTATGATTATGATTTTTATACTAACGAAACTACTCCTTACCACGTTAGAAAAAAAGGATTATATGAAAAGTTAAGTAAAAAAGAGTTAGCTATTGCAATGTTTCACTTAGCTAAAAGAAGAGGTGCAGGAGAATTTAGTATCGAAATTAAAGAGGGAAATAAAGATGAAGAAAGTACTAAAAGTATTTTAGCTGATAATGAAAAACTACTTAATGAAGGAAAATATATTTGTGAAATACAGCTAGAAAGATTTGAGGATAAGGCACAAGAGGTCAGAGGAAATAGGAATAATTTTAAGACAAGTGATTATATAAAAGAGGCTAGAAAAATTATAGAAATTCAAAGAAATTTTTATCCAAACTTAGATAAAAGTTTTGAAGAAGAGTATGTAGGAATAGTTGAGGGAAGAAGAAAATATTTTGAAGGTCCGGGAAAAAATAGTCCATACAGTTGGAAAAATCAAGAGGAATGGATGGAAGGACTTATGGGGAATTGTACATATTTCCCTGAAGAGTTAAGATTAGTTAAAAATTGTTACACAGCTGAAAAGTTTAACTTATTAAATGATCTGAATAATCTAAAAATAAAAAGAGTTGAAAATGATAAGCTAACTAAAGATGAAAAATTAGAATTACTAAAACTTTTTAAGGAAGCTAAGACAGACAAAAGTGTTACTTTAAAAAAGATTGCTTCTGTGTTAAAAGTAAATGAAGAGGATATCTCAGGATATAGAGTAAAAAAAGATGGAAGTCCAGAGTTTACTTTTTTAAAGAGCTATGTTGAGATAAATAAGATTTTTAAATGTGATGATGTTGAGATATTAGATAGTATTAGTAAAATAGCAACTTACTATCAAGATGTAGAAACTAGAAAAGAAAAGTATAGAGAGGAACTAAAAGATGTTGCAGGGGTAACAGAGGAGATTATAGAAACTCTTGCACAAAAAATAAAGTTTACAGGATCACACTCTCTTTCTAAGAAAGCTATAAAATTAATAGAAAATGATTTGTTAGAAACTTCTAAAAATCAGATGGAGTTATTTTATGATTATGAGTTAGTTCCGTATAAAATGGACTTTAAAGATGAGAATATAAAATATATTCCTAAGGATTATGTAAACAATTGGGTACTTAGTCCAACTGTAAAAAGGTCTATGTTCCAAAGTATAAATGTAGTTAATGAGATTTTAAAAGAGTATGGGACACCTGAAGAGATAGTAATAGAATTAGCTAGAGAAAAAAATTCTGATGATAAAAGAAAAACTTTAATTGATATTCAGAAGAGAAATGAAAAGGAAAATAAAGAAATTGTTGATTTATTAGAAAATAAAAAACTTGATAAAAGATATTTTGAACTTTTAAAATACTGGAAAAGGCAAGATGGAATATGTATGTATTCTGGAGAGATGATTGGGATAAATGAGATATTACAAAATCCATTAGCTTTTGAAATAGACCATATTATTCCTCGTTCTATCTCTTTTGATGATAGTCAAGATAATAAAGTTTTAGTTAGAAGGATAGAAAATCAAAGAAAAGGGCAAAGAAGTCCTTATGAGTATTTTTCTTCTAAGATGAGTAATAGAAGTTATGAAGAGTTTAAATCTCAAGTACTAGATATGTTTAAAAACAAAAAAATATCTTTAAAGAAAAGAGATTTACTATTACTTGAAGAGGATATCTCTAAATATTCAAGAAATTTCATAGCTCGTAACCTAGTTGATACTAGATATGCTACAAGGGAGTTTATGAGTCTACTCAGAGTTTTCTTTAGAGATAAACAAGAGAGAGTAAAAATAAAAGCTGTTAGAGGAAGTTTTACAAGTCAAATTAGAAAAGAATGGAAGATGACAAAGATGAGAGAAGTATCTCATAATCATCATGCTCAAGATGCTTATATAATTTTAATGGCTGAAAAAACACTACATAAATTAAAATGGGTAAAAGATTATAACGAGAATGATGATGAGGGAGTAAGAACTTTTGTAAAAAGAGAAGAGATTTTAAGTGATGAGGACTTTAAAAAATTATTTGATTATAAATATTCTACTCCAATAAAGGAGTATAAAGATTACTCATACTCTCATTTTGTAGATAAAAAACCAAATAGACAACTTACTGATGAAACTCTATATAGTACTAGAATTATTAAAGAGAAAGACAAGAAAGGCAATGGTATAGAGAGTGAATATATCATTGGAAAAATTTCAAATATCTATGACAAGAAAAGTAATATTGTTAAATATTTTAGTGATGAGAAAAAATATGGTGAATTATTAATATACCATCACGACAGACAAACCTTTGATAAGATGTTAAAGATATTTAATGAATATGGAGGAAAAGGAGCAAAAATCAATCCATTTACAAAATATTTTGAAGAGTTTGGTAAGATTAAGAAATACTCTAAAAAAGATAATGGACCAGAGATTGATAATCTAAAATATCGTGTATCTCAATTGGGAAATCATTTAGATATAACTCATAAGTATAAAGATAGTAAAAATAGAGTAGTAATGTTAAGTATTCCAACTTATAGAGCTGATATGTATTTTAATGGAAAAGAGTATAAGTTTATAAGTGTAAGATACTTAATGTTAAGAGATAGAGGAAAATATTTTGCTATTGATACTAATGAATATGAGAGAGAGAAAAACAGAAAGGAAATAGATGAAAAATACAATTTTGTATTCTCCCTTTATACTGGTGATATACTAGAAGTAGAAAGAAAAGATGGAAGTATTGAGAAGGTAAAATTTAAAGGTGTAAATAATGATATAACAAAAAGATTAGAAGTAGATAATATAGAGAGAAACTATGGTAGCTATATTGAGTTAATCAGAGAGATTATAACTAAAAAAGAGGAAGCTGAGAAAAAAGAGAGTAGATATAACTTTGAAGAGGAGTTATCACTAATTTTAAATACTAATCTAACTAAAACTGAAGGAGAGGGGTTTTTAAATTCTGTGCCTTTAAGTACTAAACAAAAATTTTTAACAATAGGTGGAGATATATATAGATTAAGAAAAATATATACCAATATTTTAGGTAAAGAGTATAATGGTAAGGAAAAATTTGAAGAGATTATAAAAAAATAGTTGAAACTCTAAAGAAAAAGTGTTATACTAATGATGACAAGGGACGCTTTGTCATCTTACTTAAGTTTTACAGGACCTACTAAAATAAGGTCTTGTACCGGAATCATCCCTCTTCGGAGGGATTTTTCTTTTTTTGTAAAAAAGGTAAGGATATGAGTTGGAGAACTATATATATAACTGAAAGCGAGAGATTAGGGTTATACTTAGATAATTTATTGATAATAAAAAATGGAGAGGAATATAAAATTCCTCTTAAAGATATAGGAAGTATAATTGTAGAGGATAATAGAACAGTAATAACTTTAAAATTAATTAATAAAATTTTAGAGTACAATATTTTACTGGTATTTTGTGATGATAAGTATAATCCAATTGGAATTTTAAATTCAACAAATGGATATTTTAGACAGAGCAAAATTGTTAATCAACAAATAAATTGGGATAGAGAATTAAAAGATATTTTATGGAAGGAGATAGTAAAGGTAAAACTTCAAAATCAAAATTTTATCCTTAAAAAATTAGAAAAAGATGATGAGGTAGTAGAAAATATAGAAAAATATATCCAAGAGGTTGAAAAGGGAGATATTACTAACAGAGAGGGATTAGGAGCGAAAATATATTTTAGAGAATTGTATGGTGCTACATTTATAAGAGGGGATAAAGATGTTATCAATAGTGCCTTAAATTATGGATATACAATAATTCATAGCAAAATAGCAAGAGTAATAGCTGGAAAAGGGCTATTGACATATTTAGGGATACATCATAAAAGTGAATATAATCAATTTAATTTAGCAAGTGATATAATTGAAGTTTATAGACCATTAGTAGATTATTTTGTATATATTTATATGAAACACGCTTCATATTTTTCTAAAGAGGATAGAGTTGAATTGATAAATCTTTTAAATGCTAAGGTACTTCAAGGTAGATATATGGAGAGTGTAAGTAATTCAATAGAAAAATATATAGATATGATTATTGAATTTTTTGAAACAGGAGTATTTGACATTGAAAAAATTCCAAGTCTAAGTAAATTTGAGTTCTATGAGTTATAAATTTATGAGATTACTTATAATGTTTGACTTACCTATGAATACAAAATCTGAGCAGAGAGAGTATAGGGAGTTCAGACAATTTTTATTAGAAAATGGTTTTTTAATGTTACAATACTCAATATATACAAGGATATGTACAAATCAAACTATGGCAGATAATTATATAAAGAAGATTGAGAAAGTTCTCCCAAGTGATGGGGCTATAAGAGGATTGATTATAACAGAGAAACAGTATGAGAAGATGAAAATATTTTTAGGACAGAAGAGTAAAGTAGAGAGTATAATTACTGATAAAAAATTAATAGTTTTTTAAGAGGTGGTATTATGTTAGAATTACAAAACTACAAAAATATCAACTCCATACTACTAAAAAATAGAAATTATACAACCTTGATAGGAGATGATGAGATACTTTTACAAAATATTTGTGAGGGTATTAGCAATTATTATAATAAAAAGGGAGATAAGCAAAAAGAGGAAAAGTTAAATCTTTGTAATTTTTTCACAAAAGCAAAAGAGCCTATATCTTCAAAAAATTGTATATATATAGCTGAAGAAAATTTAGAAGGAGAGTTTAGCTTGGGAGCAAAGAGTGAACTTACTTCTAAACTAACAAAGTTATTTAAAGAGAAAATCCCCATAGAGCCAACTTTGATAACTATAAACTCTCTTATAGAAGATTTACAATTGGAAGAAAGTACCATACAAATATCAGAAAATATCTCTAAATATAGTAATTATAAAATCGTATTTTCTTTTGAAAAACTGACAGCTTCAGACTTTATCAAAAAAATTCAGATAGAATTTGAAGAGGAAGATATAACTTTGAAAGAGTTAGAAAAATTAAAACTGTATCTGGGAGTTATGGATAGAGAGGATATAAATAAAAATAACATCTATATCTTTTTATTTCCAGAAAGAAAAATCCCCCCTCAAGATATAAAAAGTTTAAAAGATTTTTTACTAAAATTATCTGAAAATAATCAAGTTATTGTTGCTACCTTTTCTAAATATCTATTAGATTTTTCAAACTTAGATAGTATAAATCTATATTTTAATGAGAAATTAAAAAATGTAGAGTTTCAA
>DXSD01000062.1 GCA_019410665.1 Fusobacterium sp. | reverse complement strand
ATTTTCTCTTTTGTAAAAGTTAGCTAATAAAAATGATGGGAAACTTCAAGAGTTGTAGTCTGGAGCAACTCTTAGTTTCCCACTTATTTCAGTTAGATAAATTGTAATTTATTTATTATTTAGCCACTTTAGAATACTCAGCTGCATTATCTCCAGCTATCTTCCCAAATACTACAATATCAGTCATAGCATTTCCACCAATTCTATTAGCTCCATGTACTCCTCCAGTTATCTCTCCAGCTGCATATAATCCTTTTATAACTTTTCCATCAGCTGTTAAAACTTCTGCAGAAGTATTAATTGTAACTCCTCCCATAGTATGATGTACAGCAGGTGAAACTTCAATAGCATAATAAGGAGCCTTAGTTAACTCTCTTGGTAAGATATTTTTATTAAATTCAGTATCTTTACCAGCTTTTACATACTCATTATACTGCTTCATAGTAGCCTCAAGATTTTTTCCATTAACACCTATTTTATTTCCTAACTCTTCTAAAGAGTTTCCAGAGATAGCAAAACCTTTTTTAATATATCCATTAATAGCTCCTAATTTTTCTCTTACTGTTTCATCAAATACTAAGAAGGCACTTTTTCCCTCTTGAGCTAATTCTGCTTTAGAAACTACATCTCTAGTTTCTAACTCATTTATAAATCTCTTACCATCTCTATTTACAAGGATAGCTCCCTCTCCTCTTACAGCTTCTGTTATCATAGCTGTATTGTTATGAACAACAGTTGGGTGAGTTTGGATTTCTGCCATATCCACTAATCCACCACCAACAGCTTCTACCATAGCTATTCCCTCTCCAGTAATAGCAGGGCTATTTGTTGAACCAAATCCTTTTAATTCAGGTTTATATTTTGATACCATCTCAGGATTAGCTCCAAATCCTCCTGTTGCCATTACCACAGCTTTAGCCTTTATAGTATAAACTTTTCCCTTATGTTCTACTTTAACTCCAACCACTGTATCTCCATCTTTTAAAAGCTCTTTTACAGTACTTTCAGTTCTAATATCTATACCTTGTTTTTCAGCAGTAGTAGCTAATGCTTCAACTATCATAGGACCTACAGCTTTTCCTCCAGTTGGTCTATGTATTCTTTTTACACTTTGTCCTCCAGTATAAGTTACCTCAGTAAGGTCTGCCCCTCTTTCAATTAACCAAGTTATCATCTCTCCAGAATTATCTGTCAATGTTTTTAATAACTCTGGATTATTTTTATTTTTTCCACCTTTTAAAGTATCTTGATAGAAAAGTTCAGCACTATCTTCTATCCCCAATTTCTTTTGTAGTTTTGATTCAGCAGCATTTATACCAGCAGTAGCATAGTTAGTGTTTCCTCCTAACATAGCCATCTTCTCTAGAAGTATAACATTTACTCCCTTTTCTTTAGCTGAAATAGCAGCTGTAAGTCCAGCTCCTCCTCCACCTACTACTACTACATCTGTTGTAGTATCAGATAATACTACCTCTTCAGCCTTAGCTGGAGCCTTACTTTTTAAAGTAATACCAGCTGCTGCAACAGCACTATTTACAGCTTCTTTTATTCCTTCACAAGTGTAAGTTGCTCCTGCTATATTATCTACCTCTGTGCTTTGAGCAGCAACAATATCCTTACTTATTTGTTTTATAGCCTTTTTAGTGAAGTTTGTTTCTTGATGTTCTACAACCTCTACATTTTTAATTTCATTTCCTTCATAAGTAACATTTACTTTAATGTCTCCCTTATAACCAGTACCAATCCCCTCAATATTAGCTCCATACATTGTTGTAAAAAGAAGAGATAAAGCTGAAACAGCGCTTATCAGTCTTTTTTTCATAAAAAAATACCTCCCTATTAACTTTAATAATATATCATATACATTTTAATTATATATTATATATCACATTCTGTCAATGTTTTAGGAAGGTATCACTATTTATTTTTTAAACAAAACTTACATTTTTCTTTTACTTTTTTTATAAATCATATTAAATTAATTGAAATTTTTTCAAATCTTCATCTACAGTAGTTATTCCACCTATTCCAAAATTCTCTACTAAAACCTTAGCTACATTTGGAGAAAGGAAAGCTGGTAGAGTTGGTCCCAAATGAATATTTTTAACTCCTAAATAAAGTAAAGCTAATAAAACTATTACCGCTTTTTGTTCATACCAAGCTATATTATAAACAATTGGTAGTTCATTTACATCATCTAGTCCAAATACCTCCTTTAATTTTAGAGCTATTACAGCTAACGAGTAAGAGTCATTACATTGTCCAGCATCTAACACTCTAGGAATTCCATTTATATCTCCTAAATTTAATTTATTATACTTATATTTTGCACAACCAGCTGTTAAGATAATAGTATCTTTTGGTAATTTTTCAGCAAACTCTGTATAATAATTTCTACTTACCATTCTACCATCACAACCTGCCATTACAACAAATTTTCTAATAGCTCCAGATTTAATATTTTCTATTACAGTATCTGCTAACGCTAAAACTTGATTGTGAGCAAATCCTCCTACTATCTCTCCTTTTTCTAATTCAATAGGGGCTTCACAACTTTTTGCTAACTCTATAACTTCTGAAAAATCTTTACTTCCATCTTCATTTACTTTTATACTTCTCCAACCTGGATATCCAGCTGCATTAGTTGTAAATACTCTATCTTTATAACTAGCTTCTGCTGAAGGTGGAACTATACAGTTAGTAGTAAATACTATTGGTCCATTAAATTTTTCAAATTCCTCTTTCTGTTTCCACCAAGCATTTCCATAGTTTCCAAAGAAGTGAGGATATTTTTTTAGTTCTGGATAATAATGTCCTGGTAACATCTCAGAGTGAGTATAAATATCTACTCCGCTATCTTTACTTTGCTCTAATAGTTGTTTTAAATCATTTAAATCATGTCCAGATATTAATATTCCTGGTCTTGTTCCTACTCCTATATTTACTTTTGTAATTACTGGATTTCCAAAAGCAGAAGTATTAGCTTCATCTAACAGAGCCATTACCTTAACACCATAACTTCCACACTCTAATACTAAAGCTGTTAACTCTTCTCCACTTAAACTATCATCTTCTGTAGCTAACAATCCTTTTTCTATAAAAGCGAATATCTCATCTTGAGTTTTTCCTAAATTCATAGCGTGCTCAGCATAAGCTCCCATACCCTTTAATCCATAAATTAATAGCTCTCTTAATGATCTTACATCCTCATTTTCACTTCTTAAAATTCCTACTTCTTTTCTTTGAGAAAATTCTATTATCTCTTCATCAGAAGTTGTATACCAATTTAATAGTTGCTCAAACTTCTCACTTAACTTTAATTCTTCATCTGTAAGTTGATTTTTTAATTCCTCTCTTATTGTAAGACCTCTTTTTATTTCAGATATAATAGCCTCATCATCAAAATTAGCATTAGTTATAGTTATAAATAGAGAGTTTATTAAATATCTATCTACGATATTATTTGCTACTCCTCTTTTTCTAAGCAATGAACTACACACTGCTACTCCTTTTGTTGTATATATTAATAAATCTTGCAAGTTAGCTGTAGTTGATTTTTTTCCACATACTCCTACAACTGTACACCCCTTACCTTGAGCTGTTTCTTGACATTGATAGCAAAACATTTTGTTATTACACATACTCTACTCCTCCTTTTTAAGTATTTACTCATCTGATATAGTATACAATATAAATTAAAAAAAATCGGTAACATATGTTACCGATTATAATATTTGATTTCACTGGTGCTCCAGAGTGGATTTGAACCACCTACCTCTTGCTTACCATGCAAGTGCTCTGCCTAGTGAGCTACTAGAGCAACCCTAAGTAATTATATCATATCTTTTTTCAAATTTCAACTACTGTTCAAATACTCCTAAATCTTTATTGTCAATTAGTAGTTCTACTCTCTCATCTTCCACTAAGTAAGAATAATTTTCTATAAACCATCTTACTAGTTCTTCATCTCTTTTTACAACTGTTCCATTATCTATAAAAATATTGATTGTTATCCCTTGAAAATATTTTAACCCTAGTTCTATATCTTTAGCTATCATCTCTTCACTCTGTCCCTTTGTACACACTAGAAGGCACACAGAGTAAATCTCTTTTCCTAATTCCTTTAATTGTTCCTCTTTTAATGAAAAATTTTTATTATATCCCTTTATTCTATAATCATTGTCAAAAGTCTCTAACCCCATTCTAAATCTTATCTCTATCCCTTGAAAATACTCTCTTATCTCCTTAAGTCTCTTTATATATCCATAATATATTTCAAAATAAAGAGTTTTAATTCCTTTTTCTAAAACTACTCTTTTTATTTCTTCTAATGTTTTAGGTGTTAATTCAAAAACTGAGCCAGAATTGATTACTTCTAAAACTCCATATTCTCCTGTTATTTCCTTTAATACCTCTAAATTAACTCTATCTATCTCCTCTTCATCTAAAGAGTTATCCTCTATATAGTTACAAAAACTACATTTTCCATATTTACATGGAAAACTTTTTAAAAGTACTATCTCTCTTTGGTGCTTATCTTTTATCTTATTATATCTTATTCCCATATCTCTTCCTTTCATTTAAATTTTATAAAAAAAGATTTTACAAAGGTAGTAAACTCCTAAGTAAAATCTTTATTCTTAACTAATAATTAAAATTGATACGAATCAGAAGTTGCCTCTTCTCCCTTTATTTTCTTTTCAACAGCTCTAATAAGTCTAGGAATAGGCCACTCTTTATCCTCTTCTACAACTTCCTGTCTAGTGTATATTTTTGTAAGCTCCTCTTTATATTCAAGAGCTGCTCCTTGATACTCCTCTATAGGTTTTACAGGATAAGGTTTTAATCCAGGATAAGTTGTATCTAAAATCCTGTTCCATTCATCTATTTGATCTTTATGTAATGATAAGAAAAAGTCAATATCTCCACTAAATCTAATCTCTTTTATTACATCTCCAACTTCTAACTTTCTAACTTTATCAAAATCAATATCACTTACATACTCTCCAAATATAGTGTGTCTTCCATTTAACCATTCAGCAGGATATAAAGTTATAAAGTATTGTGATCCTCCTGTTCCAGGTCCAGCATTAGCCATAGCTAACATACCTTGTTGGAAAAAATCCAGCCACTCAACATACTCATCAGGTATAGAGTATCCAGGTCCTCCAGTTCCTGTTCCTGTTGGATCTCCCCCTTGAACCACAAAATTTTCCACAGCTCTATGGATTTTAGTGTTATTGTAATACCCTCTTTGAGCAAGATTTATAAAATTAGCCACAGTTATTGGAGCCGCTTCTGGATAAAGATAGAAATTTATCTCTCCTTGAGTTGTTACGAAAGTAGCCCTAATATCATTATATTTAGCAGCTTCCTCCCTTCTAGCTATATCTTTTAAACTAGTACAAGAAAAAGCAGAAAAAGCAAGTATTATTGTCAGTACAATTTTTATCATTTTTTTCATTGTTTAACTCCTCCCTAAATCATTACTTAATAGAATTATACTATACTTTTTTAGATTTTCCAAGAGTTTATTTTATCAAATATTTTTGTAAGCTCTTAGTAGAAAGAGTTAGAATTATTGATATTCCAATTAGTAAAACTGATAGAGCATTAATAACAGGAGAAACACCTAATCTTATCATAGAGTATATTCTAAGTGGTAAAGTTGAAGATCCTGGTCCTGCTACAAAGAAAGTTGTAACAAAATCATCAAATGAAAGTGTTACTGCTATTAAAAATCCCGAAATTATTCCTGGTAAAATAGCTGGAATAATTACCTTTGTTAAAGTTTGCCATTCAGTTGCTCCTAGATCGTAAGCTGCTTCTACTATTGAATAATCAAACTCCTCTAGTCTTGATAAGATTATAAATAAAACAAAAGGAATATTAAAAGTTGTATGAGCTATAAATATTGTAGTAAGCCCCAACTCAAACTTTACTGTAGCAAATAAAATTAAAAGTGAAACTCCCAAAATTATCTCTGGAATTACAAGGGGAATATACGTTAAAGTTTGTAAATATTTTTTTCCTTTAAAGTCATACCATTGTAATCCTATAGCTCCTAAAGTTCCTATTATTGTTGAGATAATACCTGAAGCTATAGCTATTCCCACACTATATCTAAAAGCTTTCCATATATTATCAGAATACATAAAAAGTTCTCTATACCATCTTAGAGAGAATCCCTTCCATACCATAGATTTTCCATCATTAAAAGAGTATGTTATAAGTATTACCAATGGAATATAGAAAAATAACATTGATAATATGAAAAAGAATAATGATGTTCTTCTTTTATTCATCTTCAGCCACCACCTCTACTTTTGTTTCTCTTTGACTTAATTTCATAAATAGTAATATAGCTATTGATGTCACTATTATAAGGGCAGCTGATATAGTTGAAGCAAGTGGCCAGTTTCTAGTAACTGTCAAATGTTGAGCTATAATATTTCCAAGCATAGTTGCTTGTGTTCCCCCAACTAACTTAGGTACTGCATATGAACCTAAAGCTGGAATAAAAGTAAATAATACTGCAGTTATTATTCCAGGTTTTATATTTGGTATAAAAACCTTAAAAAACGCTTCCCTATTAGTTGCTCCTAAGTCTCTAGCTGCTTCCATCAAAGAAAAATCAAACTTCTCTATTACAGCATAAAGTGGTAGTATAGCAAAAGGTAAGCTTGTATAAACTGAGATTAAGATCACTGCTCCAGTGTTATATAAAAATTTTAACGGAGTATCAATAAGACCTATCTTCATTAAAAAATTATTTAAAAATCCATTATTTCCCAACACAGCTATCCAAGCATAGATTCTTATTAAAAAATTTGTCCAGAAAGGAATAATTACTAAAAATAGTAACTCTTTTTTATACTTCGATCTAGCTATGTAATAAGCTGTAGGAAGAGAAAGTAACACAGTAAAAATTGTTACAAGAACCGAGATATATACAGTTTTAAAAAGTATAGTTAAAAATATCCTATCTGTAAAGATATAGAAACTCGCCAAAGATAGCTCCATCTCTACACCACCATATGTTCCTTTTTTCAAGAAAGCATAAGCTAATACTATAGCCATAGGTATAGCAAAGAACACTATAAGCCACAAAGTTATTGGCAAAGTATAATATGAACCTAGTTTATCTCTCTTCACCAGATATCACCTCTACTAGGAAACCATCATCAGCATCCCAAGCTATATAAGCTTCTTCGTCCCACCAGATAGCTCCTTCATCATTATCATCAAAGTACACAGCATGTTGTTTAAAAACTTTAAATGTAAGCTCTTTATCATTGTTTAAAAATACGAAATACTTACTTTGGAATCCAGAGTAAATAAGCTCATTTACATAAACTTTTAATACATTTATCTTTTCATTTTCATTGACAGCCTTAGGCATAACCTTAGATAATTTTATTTTCTCTGGTCTGATAGATATTTTTACTCTATCTCCTATCCTTACAGGTTTATCCATTTCAAAAACAAGCTCTCCTAATTTTTCATTATATAATTTAGCAAACTCTTTATCTATTATCTCTACTACCTTTCCATCAAAAAAGTTATTCTCTCCTATAAAATCTGCTACAAAAGAATCAGCTGGTGACTCATATACCTCAGCAGGAGTTCCCACTTGTAATATCTCCCCTTTATTCATTACAGCTATTCTGTCAGAGATAGATAGAGCCTCTTGTTGATCATGTGTTATAAATATAAAAGTTATTCCTACCTCTTCATGTATTAAATCTAATTCTATTAAAAGATTTTGTCTAAGTTTAGCATCTAATGCTGAAAGTGGTTCATCTAGTAATAATAATCCAGGTTTATTTATTAGAGCTCTAGCTATAGAAACCCTTTGTTGTTGCCCTCCTGATAATTGATTAGGCATCTTATTTATATGTTCAGAAAGTCCTACTAACTCCACAAATTTCTTTACTTCAGAGTCTATTGTAGCATTATCTACTTTTTTTAACCTCAAAGGAAAAGCTACATTTTCATACACAGTTAAATGTGGAAATAGTGCATATTTTTGAAATATAGTATTAACATTTCTTTTGTTAGGAGGAAGTTTGCTAATATCCTCATCTCCTAGATATATAACTCCACTGTCTGGTTCTGTAAACCCTGCTATCATTCTAAGCAAGGTGGTTTTACCACACCCCGAAGGTCCCAAAATAGAAAAAATCTCTCCATCTTTTATATCTAAATTGATGTTTTTCAATACCTGAACTCCATCAAAACTTTTAGTAACATTTCTTATACTAACATCTTTTTTCAATCTCATACCTCCATTACTCAGAATTAAATTACAAATTCTTTTAGTTTAATATTTTGTTTTTTATTTTTTAAAATAATGTTATTTTTTTCCAAAAGGAATTATACCATATATTAGATAATTTTAAAAGAAATTTATAAAAAAATTTAGAAATAAGGTAAAAAGGAGAAACTATTACTATTTAATAAGCTCTAGACAAACATTATCAAAAAAAGTAATTTTTTCTCCTTTACTAAGTTCTTTTTAAATTTTTATAATTGATTACTCAATAACCTCTATCATATCTCCCTCTTTAACTTCTCCCCCTTTTATAACTCTTGTAAAAATACCCTCTCTAGGCATTATACAATCTCCTACTGCATGGTAAATAGCACAATGTGAATGACACTCTTTACCTATTTGAGTTACTTCTAACTCTATATCCTCATTTATTCTCAATCTAGTTCCTACTGGTAATTTAGCACAATCCATTCCCTCAATTATAAGATTCTCTCCAAAATCACCATCTACAACATTTCCACCTCTAGCTTTAAAGTCCTCAACTTTTTCCTTTGAAAGTAAGCTTACTTGTCTATGCCAATTTCCAGCATGAGCATCTCCCTCTAATCCGAAGTTCTCTATTAGAACTCCTCTATGTACATTTATCTTTTGAGTCCCCTTTTTTTCACTTGTACATACAGCTACTATTTTTCCCATCTTATCCTCCTATTTCATTCATATATCTTTTATCAATTTTTTTATCTTCACTCTTTTCTTTCATTAAATGTTTTTGAGGTTTATTTTCTATTGCCAATTTTATGTTTTCTCTTATATCAATTTTACTTTTTCCCTCTCTTAACATCTTTTTTATATTTACTCCTTCACTCCAATGTAAACATAGTTTTAAATACCCTTCTGGAGTAATTCTTACTCTATTACATTGTTCACAAAAATTGTGTGATATTGGAGTTATAAATCCTATACATCCAATTCCCTTCTCACTTTTATAATATACAGCTGGTCCAGAACCTATTTTTTTATTATAAGGTGTCAAGACTCTCTCCTTTGATATAATCTCTTTAACTTCATCATTAGAAATAGGCTTGTACTCTTTTCCCATTCCTATTGGCATCAATTCAATAAATCTTACATCTAAAGGATACTTTTCTGTAAGCTTTACAAAATCCATTATCTCACTATCATTTTTTCCCCTAACCAAAACTACATTTAGTTTTATTCTTTTAAATTTTAATTCTATAGCTTTTTCTATAGCCTTCCATACTTTTTTAAACTCGCCCCCACCAGTTATCTCTCTATATAATTCCTCTTTTAAGGTGTCTAAGCTTATATTTAAACTATGGATTTTTTTAGTGGATAAAAACTCTAGCTCCTCTTCTAATCTTATTCCATTTGTAGTAATACTAATCTCTTCAATTGTGGGGATAGAATCTATAACTTCCACTATCTCTCTAAAATTTCTTCTAACTAAAGGTTCTCCTCCAGTAACTCTTATTTTTCTTACTCCCAACTGTGAAAAAATTTCAGTAACACTCTTTATCTCATCTACTGTTAATAATTCCTCTCTTGGCAAAAATATAATATCCTTATCTCCCATACAATATTGACATCTAAGATTACATCTATCAGTTATTGATAACCTCAAATACTCTATTTTTCTCCCTAACTTATCTTGCATTTTCCTCAACTCTCATTACTTAATCTTAATATTTTCATTATTATAATAGCACACTTATTAAAATATTTCCATATAAAAGATAGTTGACATATTTTATAAACTAGATTATCCTAGATATAAGAGGATTGAAAAAGGAGGGATTAGATAATGTCAACACTCAATAGGAATATTGTAATTGTAAGAGGGGGAGGAGATATTGCCACTGGAAGTATTCAAAAACTTTATCGTGCTGGATTTAATGTGCTAATATTAGAAATTGAAAAGCCTTCTGCTATTAGAAGAGAAGTTTCTTTTTGTGAAGCTGTATATAGAGGTGAAATGATAATAGAGGGAATTACTGCCAAGCTTTGTAAAAATTTCCAAGAGGTAGAGTTACTTTGGAGCGAAGGAAAAATTCCTATTTTAATTGATCCAAATGGAGAAAGCATAAAGTTTTTTAAACCTTTAGCCCTTGTAGATGCTATACTTGCTAAGAGAAATTGTGGTACCACTAAAGATATGGCTCCTATCACTATAGGATTAGGACCTGGTTTTACTGCTGGAGAAGATGTAGATATAGTAATTGAGACTATGAGAGGTCATAACTTAGGAAGACTTATTTTTGAAGGTAAACCTATGGCTAATACTGGGACTCCTGGAATTATAAAAGGAGTAGGAAAAGAGAGAGTTATTTATAGTCCCTGTGCTGGAGTAGTAAAAAACCTCTCTAAAATTGGAGATATTGTAGAGAAAGGTGAAGTTATTGCTACTGTTAATGGAAAAGAAGTAACTGCAACTATATCTGGTGTTCTTAGAGGACTTATTAGAGATGGCTTTGAAGTTGGTGAAAACTTTAAAATGGCTGATGTTGATCCTAGAGAAGAGGAGCAAGAAAACTGTTTCACTATCTCCGATAAAGCTAGAGCTATTGGAGGAGCAGTTTTAGAAGCAATTTTATATTTAAAAAATAAAAAAAATCTTTAATTTAGTTTATAAAGTGAGGTAAATTATGGAGTTACATATTTTAAAAAAGATAGAGGAAAAACTCTCATTAGGTGAAAGAGCTGCTTTAGTCACTATTACTGAAGCAACTGGTTCTACTCCAAGAAAAGGTGGAACTATCATGGGAGTTTTTAAAGATGAGTTAGTAGGAACTATTGGTGGAGGAAAAATAGAATCTGTTGTTATTGATAGAGCTAGGGAGCTTCTTAAAAGTGGAGAAAGTGAAAATTTTGAATACAATCTTACAACCACTGATGAATTAAAAATGAATTGTGGTGGAACTATGAAGGGATATATTAAAGTTTTCTCACCTTTTCCTAAACTTTTAATTTGTGGTGCTGGACATGTGGGACAAAAACTTTTTAAAGTTGCTAAAACTTTAGAGTTTGATTTAAAAATTATAGATGATAGAGAGGAATTAAAAAAAGATATCCCAGAATTAACATTAGGAAATTTTAAAGATATATTGACAAAAGAAAAAATCAATGGTAATACTTATATTGTAATAGTTACTAGAGGACATCTTCTCGATGGAGAGGTTCTTAACCTTGTAAAAGATAGAGGAGCTAAATATATAGGAATAATTGGAAGCAAAAGAAAAGTTACAGCTTTAAAAGAAACACTTGAAAAAAGTGGAGAAATAAGAGATAATATCTTTGCTCCTATTGGACTTAAATTATCAAATGGGACACCAGAGGAGATTGCTATAGAGATCTTGGCAGAGATTTTAAAAATAAAAAACAGTGGAGAACTAGTTCATAGAACTATGTTTCAAAATAAATATATCGTAGGAGGAAAAAATGAATAAAGTAATTCACACAGAAAAAGCACCAGCTGCTTTAGGACCATAT
>DXSD01000061.1 GCA_019410665.1 Fusobacterium sp. | reverse complement strand
TAGCCCAAAACACAAACGTTTTTGAGCAGGGTCGTTTAATATTATATCAAACTTTATAATATTTTTCAAGTTTTTTTTATCTTTTTCTTACCCAAGGTGGTAAATCTAAGTTAGGTTTCTCAGTCTCTGCTGTTTCCTCTGTTGTTACCTTTTCATTTTTTGCTACATTTATGAAAGGTTCATTTTTTTCCTCTTCATTAGCAAAATTATTAGCTATAATAGTTACTTGTACTCTGTCTCCAAACTCTGGTTCAATTACAAGTCCAAACATTACATCATCTGCTGTTTTTCCAGCTGCATCTCTAATCATATCAGAGATTGTTTGAGCTTCCATAAGAGTAATGTCAGGAGCTCCTGTGATGTTAATAAGTATTTTACTAGCACCAAGTATAGATTTTTCTAGTAATGGAGATAGTAAAGCTTTTTCAGTTGCTTTTATAGCTCTGTTTTCTCCTTCTCCCTCTCCAAATCCTAATACAGCTATTCCTGAATCTAGCATAGTAGCCTTAATATCAGCAAAGTCTAGGTTGATAAGTCCATTTCCTATCATAAGGTCAGCTACCCCTCTAATACCTATTTTTAAAATATTATTTGCCTCTTTAAAAGCATTTTGTAAAGTTATTGTCTTATCTGGTAATTCAAATAACTTATCATTAGGTATTATTACTAAGGCATCTACAGCTTTTTTAAGATTTTCAATACCCACATCAGCATTATTTTTTCTTTTTCTTCCTTCAAAAGAGAATGGTCTTGTTACAACTGCTACTGTAAGAACTCCTAATTCTTTTGCTACTCTAGCTATTACTGGAGCTGAACCTGTTCCAGTTCCCCCTCCCATTCCTGCTGTAATGAATAACATATCTGTATCTTCTAATAGATTTTTTATTTTCTCTACATCCTCTTCAGCAGCTTGTCTTCCTATCTCTGGATCAGCACCTGCTCCAAGTCCTCTAGTCAGTTTTTCCCCTAATTGTATTCTAATATCGGCTAATGATTTTCCTAAATCTTGAGCGTCTGTATTAGCGGCTATATACTCAACTCCTCCTACTCCAGAAGAGATCATATCATTGATAGCATTTCCACCTGCTCCACCTGCTCCTAATACCTTTATTTTTACTAAATCTTGGTCTATTAACATATCTCCATCCTCCCTTAGCTTAGATAAAGTTTGAAAACCAATTTTTTATAGCTTTCATAACTCCATTTTCCTTTTTCTCTTCAGCTTTTTTTTCTAGATCTTCCTCCAATAATTTTGTAAATTCTTCCTCTTCATCCATAGAATGTTGTTCTACTTTTTCATTTTTTAATTCTATCTCTTGATAAGTATAACTTCCTGTTCTTATTTTTCTATCTTCCTCTTCCATTACCTCATAAAAGAGCCCTATAACAGTTGCCATACTTGTATTAACATTTTCGAGTCCTCTAAAAGTACTAGGCAATACTTTTCTTGCTACATAACCAGTTTTTTTATTTATCTTTTCAAGAAGTTTATCAGTATTAATTATCTTATCATAGATAACTCCTCCTGTTAAGACTAAACCTTTACCTAAATATCCAGTAAATCCAGATTTTTCTATTGTTTCATCTATATATTCGATCATCTCATCTACTCTAGCATTAATGAAATCTTCAAGCTCCAGTGCCGAAATATGTTTTCCCTCTCCATAATAGATATAACCATCTGGGGAAATATCTTTATTTCTATATTTCTCTAATATATCTATAGCTGTCTCTGTTTCATTTAGTTTTAAGATATATACTAAATCACTTTTAAAATGCATTCCTCCTAAAGGAATAGTCTCAGTATATATAATCTTATCATTTTTGTAAAGAATTATATCTGTACTTCCCTCTCCAATATCTACAAGAGCTACTCCCATTCTTCTGTCTTCTTCCTCTAAAGTTGATTTTGCTGAAGCATAAGCATTCAATATGATATTTTCCACATCTATTCCAATTCTGTTAATTGTCTCCACTAACTTAGCCACTCTTTTTTTCTCTGTATAAATCAAGTGTACATCAGCTTGTATTTTTGATCCAATCACTCCCAATGGATTTTTTACTATTCCTGAATTGTCAATTCTTACATTATAAATTTCAGTTTTTATTATTTGCTCACTATCTTCTAAAACCTTTTCTTCTGCTTCTTTTACTAATATTTTTATATGTTCCTCTGTTATCTCAGCCTCTTGGAAAGAAAGCTCTATATTAGTAGTTCTAGACTTAACCTTCTCTCCACCCATTCCAATTGTTATTGATTCTATATCATTTTCTGAATACTCATTTAAATGATCAATAACATTTTTTATCTTTTTAGATAGAATTTCTCCATCTTTTATCTCATTTTTTACCATTCCTTCACTGGGAGCTTCCACATATTTGATGACTTTTAATATTTCACCGTCTTCTGATAATTCTCCTATAATTGCTTTTATCTTGCTATTTCCTATATCAACTACTGTTTTAATTATCTTTTCTCTATTTACCATTTTTTCTCTCCTCTAAACTCTTAACTATAAAGTCATCAAATCTTATATCAATATACTCTAACTTTTTAGTTTTTACAAGTTCATTATACAATGTCTCTAATATTTGATACTTTTCTTTTTTTACAAATAGATTAGTTTTAACAATTACTCCATCTAGCAAAATAATCTCTATACAATCTTTGTTTTTTATATAAATTTGAGAAATTAAGCTTTTTAATATAGAATCCTCTATCTTTTCTGAAAGTTCTAAGAGCTTTTCTATTTCATTTTCATCCTTTGCTACTATTAAATAGGTATCTCCCTTTGACTTTTCTTTTAAAGTTCCAAAAATTTGTCCATGTTTATCTAAGAGATATACCTTCTCTCCTATTTGAGCATAGTAAGCTAAATCTTTTTCCTTAATCTTTATACTTAAAACTCCCAGACTAGGGTTTTCTATTTCTATTTCCTCAATTCTTATATCTTTTGTCAAGTATTCTTTTAATTTCTCAAGGTCAATCTCCCAGATATTACTATTATAAAGTTTTTTAGTAAGTTCTGTCAATTCCTTTGATAAAATTTTAGAGTTTCCCTCTAATTTTATCTCTTTTATTTTAAAAAAATCTAAATTCAAAAATTGAGTTAGAATCAAATAAAGTAACCAAGTAAACAAATATATCAATATTAGTCTTAATGTAAATTTCAAAAGAAACTCTCCTTATCTTTTAAATGTATCCACCATTATTCTTACAAGATCATCAAAAGTATACCCTTTAAGTGTTCCTAAATCTGGTATTAAGCTTGTCTTTGTCATTCCTGGACAAGTATTTACTTCTAAAAAATATACCTCTCCATCTTTTAGCATAAAATCACTTCTTGAAATTCCTTTTAATCCCACAGCATTATGAATCTTTACTGCATTTTCTAAAGCTTTATCATATGCTTTTTTTTCAATTTTAGCTGGATACTCATGAATAGATCCCCCAGCAGCATATTTTGATTCATAATCATAAAACTTATTCTTAGGAATAATTCTTAAAACTCCAAGTCCTTCTCCATTTAGTACTCCTACTGTAAGTTCTTCTCCCTCTATCATCTCTTCTATCAAAGGTTTTCTTCCCTCTAAAGCTTTTAATGCCTCTTCTACTTCAGCATGGTTATGGCAGAAATATATTCCTACACTTGACCCATCTCTTGAAGGTTTTACAACTACAGGAAACTCTTCTATCTCCTCAATAGAGTTATAAGTTCTTGCTGTTTTTATTCCTACTGATTGAGCTATAGCTTTTGTATAAGCCTTATCCATAGTCACAGCACTCTCCATTGCTCCAGACCCTGTATAAGGTTTCCCTAACATATCTAATAGTCCTTGGAAAGTTCCATTCTCTCCATAACCTCCATGAAGGGCTATATATGCTAAATCATACTGATTTTCTGTAAAAGCTGATATAAGATTAGCTTCAGTTATATCCACTCCATAAGCATCATACCCTTGAGATTGTAAACTTTCTAATATTGCACTTCCACTTCTAAGAGATACCTCTCTTTCAGAGGAGATTCCACCCATAAATACTGCTATTTTCATCTTGCACCTCTATATTCTCTCATTTTTTAATATTATTATCTCTTCTTCTAGTTGAATATTATATAGTTCCTTTATCTTTTCCTTTACTAGAACTAAAATTTTAGATATATCTTCAAAGGTAGCATCTCCATGATTTATTATAAAATTAGGATGCTTAGTAGATATCTCCGCTCCCCCTATTCTAGTCCCTTTTAATCCAGCTTCAGAAATAAGTCTTGCTGAAAAATCTCCTTTAGGATTTTTAAATGTACTTCCTAAATTAGGTTTATCTAGTGGTTGCTTACTCTCTCTTAAAGCTTGTATCTCTATTACCTTTTTTAGATCAAATCCTCTTTTAAAATCAAAAGTGGCACTTATAATTACCCAACCTTTCTCCTGTATCTCTGTACTTCTATATGAAAAACCTATTTCCTCTTTTTTTAAAGTTTTTATTTGATAGTTTTCATCAAATATCTCTATCTCTTTAATACAGTCAAATATCTCACTTCCATAGGCTCCCCCATTCATATACACAAGTCCACCTACACTTCCAGGGATTCCAGCTAGATTCTCTAAACCTGTATAGTTATTTCTATTCATAAAGGCTATTAATTTATTAAAATCCAATCCAGCCTCTACTCTTACTATTCCCTCTGAAAGTTCCTCAATTCTGTTTAAAGCTTTTAAAGAAACAAAAGTTATATCCAAATCTCCATCATCAATAAGAGTATTTGTTCCATTTCCTATTAGAAATATATTTTTATTTCCTCCAAATATCTCCTTTAATTCCTCTTTATTTTCAACTTCTATAAATTTTTTAGCTCTTCCTCCAACTTTCATATTAGAGTGATTTCTCATATTATGATTTTCAAATACTCTCATTATCTATATTTCCCTTCTAATTTTTCTGCTACTCTATGGGCAATTTTAGATATATCTCCAGCTCCCATAAACATAAACACTCTATTTCCCTCAAAATTCATTATCATATCATCTATATTTTGTGGATTTTTCTCTATAACAGCCTGTGGCTTTGCAATTATATTTTTTAAATCCTCAATAGTTACACCAAATACATCCTTTTCTCCAGCACTATATATAGGTAGAAGTACTACCTCATCTGCTTTTTCAAAAGCATCTTTGAAGTTCTCTAATAAAAATTTTACTCTACTATAACGATGTGGTTGAAAAATTACAGTTATCTTGCTATTCTCAATAGAGGTTGCCCCTTGTAAAGTCGCTTTTATCTCTGTTGGATGGTGAGCATAATCATCTATTACTCTTATTCCATTGCCACTATATAATACCTCATATCTTCTTTTAGATCCTCTAAACTTTTCAAAAGCTCTTTCAATATCTTTTTCCTCTAATCCAAATTCTAAAGCTAAGTAGATGACAGGTAAAGAGTTTAAAATATTGTGCTCCCCTGGAATATAAAGAGTAAATCTCCCTATTTTTTCTCCCTTTATTACTACATCATAAGTAGTTTTTCCATCTCCTATCTCTATATTCTCAGCATAGATATCAGCACTTTTATCTTTTAAGCTGTATCTAGTTATCTTTTTGTTCTCTTTAGTAGCTGCTAATCCTCTTAATATCTCACAGTCAGAACAGATAAATACCTCTTTTGATGTTTGATCAATAAATTTAGAAAAAGATTTTATTATATTCTCTAAAGATCCATGATTTTCTAAATGATCAGCCTCTATATTTGTAATTATAGAGTAAGCTGGATTCATATATAAGAAAGAGTTATCACTTTCATCTGCTTCAGCTATAAAATAACTTGATTTTCCTGGCTTAGCATTTGATCCTATCTCAGGTAAAATTCCTCCCACCACAATAGTAGGATCAAGAGGTAGCATAACAGATGCTGCCATTGAACTAGTAGTAGTTTTTCCATGTGTTCCTGCTACCGCAATTCCACACTCTTCATTTAATAACATAGCTAAAAGTTCTCCTCTTTTTACTACCTTAATTCCATTTTCTAAAGCATATATATACTCTGGATTCTCTTTTTTTATAGCACTTGAAGATATAATCATATCAAAATTCTTACCTTCAAGATTTTTCTCTGAATGCTCGTTATGAACTACTATCCCCATACTTTCTAGTTCATCAGTAACATATGAACGGCTTAAATCGCTTCCTTCAACTTCATACCCTTTACATTTCATTATTTTAGCAAGTCCACTCATTCCTATTCCGTTTATTCCTATAAAATAAATTTTTTTCAACTTAATTCCTCCAAATCTCAAGAGATTCTATTATTTTTTCTACAGCATTCTCTTTCTTTAAATTTCTAATATTTATCTTCATTGTTCCTAATTCACTCTTATTATCCAATAGCTCAAAAGCCTTCTCTATTGCTAAAGTTGCCTCTGAATTTTTGTACATAAGAGCTGCCCCAGCCTCTTCTAATAATTTCCCATTGGCATACTGTCCTACCTTTATAGAATTATAAGGTATAATCACAGCTGGTTTTCCCAATTGAATTATTTCAGAAATTGTTAAAGCCCCAGCTCTACACACAACTAAATCTGCAGCAGCCATTATATTTATCATGTTTTCAAAATATGGTCTAACTGTATCTTGAATTTTAGTTCTATTTATACTTTTTATTATCTCATCATAGTTCTTCTCTCCAGTAGCCCAGTAGAGTCTAATATTTTTATCTTCTAAAATTCTCTCCCAATTTTTAAGAACAGCATCATTTATCTCTTTAGCTCCCAAACTTCCTCCAGTTACCAATAAAACTTTTTCATCATCTGCTACCTTTAACTTATCTCTTTCTTCATGTATTTTTACTTTATAAATCTCTTCTCTTAAAGGATTTCCTGTAACTACACATTTTTTTTGATATTTCATAGGAATATCATCATAAGTTTTTTCAAAAGCTAAAAATATTTTCTTAGCAAATCTATAAAAAAGCTTATTTGTCCCTCCTAAATTAGCATTCTGCTCTTGAAGATACAATCCTCTTCTAAAAATCACTCCTCCTACTAAAACAGGTATTGATATATAATTTCCAAAACCTATTATGGCATCTGGTTTCTCTTTAGCTACTAGAGCTATCCCTTGAATTACTCCTTTTATATAACCAAATATATTTTTTAATGTTCTAGGTGGAGCTATATTCAATCCTATAAATCTAAATCCTGCTTTAGGAACAATATCTTTTTCCATTCTTATACTTGTTCCTACAAAAAGTACCTCTATACCCCTTTTTTTCAATCCTTCTGCCACTGAAAGTGCTGGATATATATGCCCACCAGTACCTCCAGTTGTTAAGATAACCTTTTTCAAATATCTCACCTACCGAAAATCTCTCTCACTAATTCCTTAAATACTTTTCCTCTATGTTCAAAATTTTTAAATTGATCAAAACTTGATGTTGCTGGAGAAAATAATACTACTACTTCCTCCTCTTTTGAGTATCTCTCTTTAATATCCTTTAGACATAGCTCTAACTCTCTTAAAAGATATATATTTTTATATCCTTCTTCTACTAATCTTCTATTTAACTCATCAGCTATATCCCCTATTAAATATACAGCACTTGTAGAATCTTTTATTAGCTCTACTAAAGGGCTCCAATCTAATTTTTTATTATATCCTCCACAAATTAAAACACACCCTTTAAATGCCTCAACAGCAAAGGTAGTAGAATCTATATTAGTTCCTTTAGAATCATTTATAAACTTCATTTTTCCATAATCGAAAAACTCTTCCATTCTGTGTTCTAAAGTTTTTGTATGGTATAGAAACTCTTTAATCTTTTCATTTTCTACTCCACAAAGTTTTCCTGCTGCAACAATAAACAATGTATTTTCTACATTATGTTTTCCTTTTAAAGCTAATTTATCTATCTCTAATACCTTTTCAGCTCTCCAAAAAATACATCCATCTTTCACATAGCAATCTTTATTAATACTCTTTTGTGATAAATCTATCTTATGACTAGGAACTAAGTTTAATCTTCTCATAATTTCATCACAATCATTATTTACTAAGAAATACTCTTCTTTACTTTGATTCTTACATATATTAAATTTAGTATCATAATACTCTTCTACACTTTTATATCTAGAAAGATGATCAGGAGTTAAGTTTATAACCATTGATATAAAGGGTTTAAACTTTATTAGATTTTCTAATTGATAAGAACTAAGCTCTAATACAATATAATCTAATTCCATATTTTCTAAAAGTAATTCAGCAAAACTTTTACCTATATTTCCAGCATACTCAGCTCTATATCCAGCATATTTTAACAACTCTGTTATCTTAGTTGTTGTAGTTGTTTTACCATTAGTTCCTGTTACCCCTATGATTTTTATACCATCGTTATATTGTACCATATATTCATAGCATAATTCAATTTCATCTACTATTTTTATATTATTTTTTTTAGCCTCTAATACCAATTCATTATAGGGAACTCCTGGACTTTTTATAAATACCTCTATCTCTTTTAAATGTTTCATCCCCTCTTCAGAAGTTAGTCCCAATTTATCATCTACTAAAATCACTTCATATCCTTGGTGCTCTAAAAGTTTTTTTGCTCCAATCCCACTTACTCCTGCACCAAAAACCATTGCTTTTCTCATACTCTCTACCTCTTTTCTATCCTAAAATATGTTTATAACCACGGCTTATTTTTTCACCGTGGTTATAGTTTTTAAAGTATTCCCCTCATTCTAATTATTCCTAAAGCTATTATTCCAAACATTAAAGTAGCTATCCAAAACCTCATTGTTACCTTTGTTTCAGCAAGACCACACAACTCAAAATGATGATGAATAGGAGCCATTTTAAATACTCTCTTTCCTCTTAATTTAAAAGATCCCACTTGAATTATAACTGATAGAGCTTCCATTACAAAAACTCCTCCTATAACTGGAAGAATTAGCTCCTGTTTTAAAAGTATTGCTACTACTCCTAATATTCCACCTAATGTTAAAGATCCTGTATCCCCCATAAATATCTGTGCTGGATAGAAGTTATACCATAAAAATCCTAATCCTGCTCCACACACTGCTGATAAAAATACTGTTATCTCCCCAGAACCTTCTATATAGAAAAGATTTAGATGTCTACTTAACTCTGTATGTCCAGTAAAATATGCTACTACTCCTAATATAGCTGAACATATTACCATTGGCATTATAGCTAATCCATCTAATCCATCTGTTATATTTACAGCATTAGATGTTCCCATCAATATTAATAAAACAAAGATTAACATTCCTATACTACCTATATATATCGTACTTCCTGATAAAATTGGATTTATTATAGACATATCTATAGTAGGAGTCCCTGTCAATCCTAAGAACTTCACAAAAGCCCAAACTAAAACAGCTATCAATCCTTGTCCTAAAAGTTTTTTCTTTCCTGATAACCCTTTTTTATTTACAGTAAACTTTTTATAGTCATCTATAAATCCTATACTTGCAAATCCCATCATACTCACAAGCAATAACAAAATTATTCTATTGGTAATATCAGATATTAAAAGATTTGTTACTAAAATTGTTAAAATTATAAGAACACCACCCATAGTAGGAGTTCCCTTCTTTGACATATGGGTTGCTGGTCCCTCTTCTCTTATTTTTTCACCAAATTTTTTTACTCTTAAAAATTCAATGAAAGGTTTTCCAGCTATTAAAACTATTATAAAAGCTACCATAAAAGCCATAAAGCTTCTTAAATAAATTGATTTCAAAAATTGTAAACTACTTACATACTCTCCTATTAAATAAAACATTTTTTCTCCCTATCCTTCTATTATCTCTTCCATTTTCATTCCTCTAGATCCCTTTAATAAAATTGCTTTTAGAGTACTCTTTTCTTCTTTTATACTTTGCTTTATATATTCCTTATCTAGAGTAGCTACTACTCTTTCATCTTTTTCTACTTTTTCATAAGCTTTTTGCATTCTTTCTCCATAAATATATAATTTATCTATTTTAATAGTTAAAGCTTTTTCAATAACCTCTCTATGATACTCTATCTCATTTTCTCCTAGCTCTAACATATCTCCTAAAACAGCTATTTTCATTCTATCATTATATAGCATATGAAATGTTTCCAAAGAATATCTCATAGATATAGGACTAGCATTATAAGCATCATTAATATATAAAGTATCTCCCACTATAATTTTTTGAAATCTCATTGGAGTTAAGTTTAAATTATTGAATCCCTCTTGAATCTCATCATAACTTAGTAAAAACTCCTTTGCAAGCACTATCCCCATAGCAGCATTTATACAATTATGTTTTCCATTTAAATTAACATGATATCTATCATTATCTAAGATAAATTCTATACCGTTTTCTGTATCTAAAAACTCTGTAATTTTCCTATCACAATTTTCACTAAATCCAATTTTTATTCCTTTTAAAGTTTTTAAATAAAAATCATCTCCAAAAACTAATAGTTTATCTGAAGAAACATACTTTACAATCTCTCCTTTAGCTTTAAAAACATTTTCTCTTGTTTTTAAAAACTCTAAGTGTGAATCTCCAATATTAGTTATAACTCCATAGTCAGGTTGTGCTATCTCACACAATCTATCTATCTCTCCGAATCCGCTCATTCCCATTTCAAGAACTGAAACTTCATCACTATCTTCTAATTGTAAAATTGTAAATGGTAATCCTATGTGATTATTGTAATTTCCTTCAGTTTTTTTGCATCTATATTTTTGTGATAGAAGAGAGTAGATCATATCTTTAGTTGTAGTTTTTCCATTACTTCCCGTTATACCTATCACTTTTAAATTAAGGGCTTTTCTATACTCTTGAGCTAAATCTTGCATAGCTTTTACACTATCTTCAACATTAATAACTCTTTTATCACTTCCTTGATAATTATCTGCTATTACTAAAATAGCCCCTTTTTCCAAAACATCATTTACATAGTTATTTCCATTGTTAATAGCAAAAAAAAGAGAATTCTCCTCTACTTTTCTACTATCCATAACAACCTTTTTTATTTCATTTAAATCTTTTAAATCAAATTTCTCTTTTATAATCCTTGTAAGAATCTTCATACCACTACCAAATTAATTAAATATTAATATACCTTTCTTTTAATTTGTACTAACAGTTTATTGTATCATTAATAATTAGATAATACAATTAACTTTTATACATTTTAAGAAATTTATTTTATTTTTTTATCTATTAACGTTTTTGAAAATTCTAAAAGAGTTTTATATCTTAATACTTTCATTTCGTCCACTTTTTTCAAGTGCTCTACTCCATGACCAGTTTCAACTAATATAGGAGTAACCTTAGCTCTTATTCCAGCTTCAATATCACTAATATTATCTCCTATCATAAAAGATTTTTCTCTATCAATATTAAATTCTTTTATAGCCTCTTCTAACATTCCTGGATTTGGTTTTCTACAATTACACTCTACTTTATATTTTCCCACTCCTTTCTCAGGATGATGTGGACAATAATAAAATTTTTCTATTTTTATTCCCTCTTTTAATAAGATTTCTCCTATATGGTTATTTAAGATTTCTAGATCCTCTTCACTGTAATATCCTCTTGCTATTCCAGATTGGTTAGTCACAACAATAAATATATATCCTAATTGAGATAGTATTTTTAACCCCTCTATTACCCCTTTTTCAAATTCAAAATCCTCTATTTTATGTAGATAATCTTTCTCTACATTTATAGTTCCATCTCTATCTAAAATTATGGCTTTATTCATTTCTACTCCTTTAATTATAATATTATTTAAGGTAATTCAGCTTTTATTATATCATACTTTATTTGTTAATGAAACAGAGTAAAAGTTACAAAAAATAAAAAAAGCTTGGCAAGTTCCTATCCTCCC
>DXSD01000060.1 GCA_019410665.1 Fusobacterium sp. | reverse complement strand
ACGACATTCCTGAATTCAAAGCTGGAGATACTATTGCAGTATACTACAAAGTTGTTGAAGGAAACAAAGAAAGAGTTCAATTATTCGAAGGAGTAGTTATTAGAGTAAACGGTGGAGGAATTGCAAAAACTTTCACAATTAGAAAAGTAACTGCTGGTGTAGGAGTAGAAAGAATAATTCCTGTAAACTCTCCAATGATCGATAAAATTGAAGTATTAAAAGTAGGAAGAGTAAGAAGATCAAAACTTTACTACTTAAGAGGACTTTCAGGAAAGAAAGCAAGAATCAAAGAAATCAGAAAGTAATTCTATGGGAGATGATTTTAAAATCATCTCCTTTTTCTTTTCTAATTAGAAAAACTAATGTATAATAAAGTTATAACAAGTAGTAGGAGGTTAGGGAAAATGAATAATGAAAAATATTATCAAAAATTAGATGAAAATTTTCCTAGTTTTTTAAAAAATTTGGATAGATTAGTTTCTATTCCAAGTTATTTACAAGAGGATGGAAGTAAATTTCCTTTTGGAGAAAATATTCAAAAGGTATTAGAGGAGATGCTAAAAATATCTCAAGAGTTAGGATTTAAAACTTATATAGATCCTGAAGGATATTATGGATATGCAGAAATAGGTAGTGGAGAAAAATTAGTAGGAGTTTTAGGACATCTTGATGTAGTTCCACCTGGAGATTTAAGTAAATGGGAAAATGATCCATTTAAACCAGTTATTAAAGATGGAAAATATTATGGTAGAGGGGCTCAAGATGATAAGGGGCCAACTTTAGCAGCTATGTATGCTCTAAAAACACTATTAGATTCTGGATTTGAATTAAATTATAGAGTAAGATTTATATTTGGTACTGATGAAGAGAATTTATGGAGAGATATGCCTAAATATGTAGAAAAAGAGGAAATGCCTACAGTAGGATTTACTCCAGATTCAAAATTCCCATTAATCTATTCAGAAAAAGGGTTATTACAATGTAAGCTTATAGCTAAAAATGAGAGTGGAATGATATTTAAAGGTGGGGATGCTTTTAACTCTGTTCCATCTAACATGATAGTGGATAAAAATGAAGATTTAATAAAAGTTTTAGAAGAATTAAATTATGAGTATAAAGAGAAAGATAATAAAATAGAGATAGTTGGGAAAAGTGTACATGCTCAAGTAGCAGAAACAGGAATAAATGCTATAAATAGATATATGCACGCTCTTACAAAATTAGGTAAAGAAACAAAAGCAGGAAAATTTATAACTGAAAATTTAATAGGATATAATTTTGCTGAACCTATTTTTGGTTTAGTAAAAGATGAGCATTCTGGAGAGTTAAAGTTTAATGTTGGAAAAATAGAGTTTACTGAAGAAAATGAGATTCTAGGAATAGATATGAGAATTCCTGTAACTTATGACAAAGATAAAATTGTAGAAGATCTTACTAAAAAGGCAAAAGAGTATGGATTTGAATATACTCAACATGATTATTTAAAATCTATCTATGTTCCACTAGATTCTGAATTAATTACAACTTTAATGAGTGCATATCAAGAGATAACTGGAGATATGGAATCTCAACCAGTTGCAAGTGGAGGAGCTACATATGCAAGAGCTATGAATAATTGTGTAGCTTTTGGTTGTGTATTACCAGGTAGTCCAAAAACTGAGCATCAACCAAATGAATATATTATATTAGATGATATTAAAAAAGCTATAAAAATTTATATGAAAGCTTTTGAAAAATTTAATAAATAGTAAAAGAATTAAAGAAATGGAGAATAATTTTAATGAAAAAAAATAAAAAAATGCTAAGTGCATATACAATAGTATTTATCTTTTTGATAATAACTGCTGTATTAACTTGGATTGTACCACAATCAATAGTTATAACTAATGAAAATGGAGTTCAAGAGGTAATATACAATGCTATGTTTGACAGTAATGGTGAAATTATTAGAGGTATAGGAGCTCAACCAGCAGGAATTTGGGATATTATAATGGCACCAATCACAGGATTTCAAAATGCTGGACCAGTAAGTATAGCGATACTTATGGCTGGAGCATTTTTAGGACTTATAAACTCTGTTGGAGCTTTAGATGCAGGAATTGGTGGTTTATTAAAAAGATATACTGGAACTTCTCTTATAGCAATATTGATATTTGTATTTGCAGTATTTGGAAGTGTCTTTGGATTTTGGGAAGAGATACCAGCTTTCTCAATAGTAATTGTTCCTTTATTTATATTAGCAGGATATGATGTAATGACAGGGTTAGCAGTTTTATTTATAGGAGCTACAGCAGGAAACATGGCAAGTGTTGTTAATCCATTTTCTGTAGGAGCTGCAATTGGTGCAATAGGTAATCCTGATCTTTCTTTAGGAAGTGGAATGATATTAAGAATGGTAATATTCTTTGTATTATATGTAATTGGAGCTATCTCTGTAATAAGATATGCTAATGAGGTAAAAAAGGATAAAACAAAATCTATAGTTGCTGATTTAGAAGTTAATACAAGAGTAAATGAAGAGGGACACGAATTACCTGAATTGACAAAAAGAAGATTTTGGTCAATAATGGTTTTAGTTGGAATAATCATTTTACTTGTACTTGGATATATGCCTTGGTATGTGATTGAATTAGATGGTGGAAGAACTTTTCAAGATGTAATAAACGCCCCAATTAATTTTATTGCTTCTATTCCTGTATTAGGAAATATAACAGGACTTAGTCATTTTACACCTTTTGGAGATTGGTATTTTGGAGAATTTGCTTTTGTATTTTTATTAGGTTCTATCCTTATTGGAATTATAAATAAAATGCCAGAAGAGGAGTTTGTAAAAGAGTTTGTAAATGGAGCTAGAGATTTATTAGGGGTTATATTAGTTCTTTCAGTAGCTAATGGAATATCTGTTTTAATGGGAAGTAAAACCGAAGGAATGTCTGTAACATTTGTTTATTGGATTCAAATGGCATTACAAGGAATTCCATCATGGGCCTTTTCAATAGCAACAATAGGAGCTTATATAGGAATAGGATTTTTCTTACAATCTACAAGTGGAGTTGCAGGGATAACTATGCCAATATTAGGAGCTGTAACAATGGCACTTTTCCAAGGAACAGATATAGGTGCAACTGGAGGACAGGTAATGCTAATTTCAGCTTTTACAGTAGGAATTAACTTTATGTGTGGAATTTATCCAGGAGCAAGTACTATGGGAACTTTAGAACTATTCCATGTACCTTATGATAGATTTTTAAAATTTGTTTTAAAAATCTTATTACCAATGCTGATAGTTAGTTGTTTAATAATATCAGCTTCACAATTTTTAGGACTTGTTTAATAGGAATATGAGTTTATTCTAATAAAACTATACCTGAAATCTTAAATAAAATGAGATGGAAGGTGTAGTTTTTTTCTATTGATAAACAAACGTTTTGTAATAAAAGAGTGCCTAAAAAATATCTTTTCAATAGTGAGATTTTTTTAATGTAATTTTTAGCAATTTATGGTAAAATATACAATAACAATAAAAAATAATGGAGTGTAATATGGAAAGGACAAAATTAATAATCAACGGAATTTTTTATATTATTGTTACAGCTATTTTTATAATCTTATTCATAAAGGAAAAGAAAATAGGAGAATTTATAAGAAATCATAGAGATAGATTCTCTGATAATCTAATAGAGAGTATAGGATGGACAGGAAAGAGTTCAGGGGTTTTCTTAAAAAAGGCAATAGCTTTTATTGAAAGTATAGGTACAGCTTTAATTTTAGTTTTAATCATTCAAAAAATATACTTAGGGAATTTTTTAGTTCCTACAGGGTCAATGGAACCTACTATAATGCCTAAAGATAGATTATTTGGAAATATGGTTGTATATAAGTTTAGAAAACCAGAGAGAAATGAGATAATAGTTTTTAAAGAGCCAATTCAAAATAAAGTTTTATACACTAAGAGAATAATGGGACTTCCAGGAGAAAAGGTAGCTTTAAAAGATAATCATCTCTATGTAAATGATAAGAGAATTGATTTGAGAGAATACTCTAGTTTAGGACAATTGGGAAGTGATAATTACTGGATAATACCTAAAAAAGGAGATAAAATAGAGGTAATTCCAGGAGCTGACTATGGTAAATATCAATGGAGTAAAAATGGTAAACCAGTAGATGTAGCAGAGGTTCAAAAGCAATTAGTTGATAACCCAGGGGCAGTAGCTCAAATTTTACCAGATTTAGAATTTAGAGTAAATGGTGAAAAAACAGGAATGGTTTTAGATATAATACATGAAGAAGAGTATGTAGATAAGATCTTATCTGGAGAAAAGGTTACTGTTGTAGCTGATGAAGATTACTATTTAGCTTTAGGAGATAATACAAATGGTAGTTATGACTCAAGAATGTGGGGCTTTGTAAAAGAGAGTAGAATAAAAGGAAAAGCTTTTATTAGATTTTGGCCATTAAATAGAATCTCATTATTAAAATAGTGGAGGAAAGATGAAATTAAGCTATGATGTTACAGCTAATAAATTAGTTGAATTAGAGAAAAAATGCTTTCCTAGTAGTGCATATACCTTGGAGCAATTAGAAGAAATACTGATAGATAAAGAGAGATACATAACTATAGTAGTTTTGGATAATGAAAAAGAAGTTGGATATATAATTTTATTTGATAATAGTGAAGCTCTTGAAATTATGAAAATAGGAACAATCCCAGAATTTAAAAGAAGAGGGATTGGAACTTTATTAATTGAAGAGAGCTTGAAACTGAAAAAAGATATTTTTTTAGAGGTAAGAGAAAATAATAGTGTAGCCAGAGAGTTTTATAAAAAACTTTTATTTACTGAGATAGGAAAGAGAAAGAATTACTATTCTGATACAAATGAAGCTGCTATTATAATGTTGAGAAAAATTTAAAAATAATACACAAATCAATCACAAAAAATTAATAAAATAACCAATGGAAAAGGAAGGTAAAAGATGGAAACAAATATTTATTCAAACCCTTTAGCAGAAAGATATAGCTCAAAGGAGATGTTAGAAAACTTCTCACCTGATAAGAAATTTTCTACATGGAGAAAACTTTGGATAGCCTTAGCTGAGGCAGAAAAAGAGTTAGGATTAAATATTACTGATGAGCAAATTGAAGAGATGAAAGCAAATGTTTATAATATTGATTATGAACTTGCTGCAAAAAAAGAGGCTGAATTTAGACATGATGTAATGGCTCATGTACATACTTTTGGAACACAGGCACCAAAGGCTATGCCTATAATCCACTTAGGAGCTACAAGTGCTTATGTAGGAGACAATACTGATCTAATTCAAATAAAAGATGGATTAGATATAATAAAAACTAAGTTAGTAAATGTAATTGCTGAAATGTCAAAATTTGCTATGGAAAATAAAGATTTACCTACTTTAGGATTTACTCATTTCCAAGCAGCTCAACTTACAACTGTTGGAAAAAGAGCAACACTATGGTTACAAAGTTTATTATTAGATTTTGAAGAGTTAGAATTTAGAGAAAAAACTTTAAGATTTAGAGGAGTAAAGGGAACAACTGGAACACAAGCAAGTTTCCAAGAGCTTTTTGATGGAGATTTTGAAAAAGTAAAAGAGTTAGATAGAAGAATAACTGAGAAAATGGGATTTGATAAGAGATTTTTAGTAACAGGTCAAACTTATGATAGAAAAGTTGACTCTGAAGTAATGAATCTACTTGCAAATATTGCTCAATCAGCTCATAAATTTACAAATGATTTAAGACTTTTACAACACCTAAAAGAGGTAGAGGAACCATTTGAGAAAAGTCAAATAGGTTCATCAGCAATGGCTTATAAGAGAAATCCTATGAGAAGTGAGAGAATATCATCATTAGCTAAATTTGTAATAGCATTACAACAAAGTACAGCTATGACAGCTTCTACTCAATGGTTTGAGAGAACTTTAGATGATTCAGCAAACAAGAGATTATCACTGCCACAAGCATTTTTAGCAGTAGATGCGATATTAATAATTTGGAAAAATGTATTAGACGGATTAGTAGTTTATCCAAAAATGATAGAAAAAAGAATTATGTCTGAATTACCATTTATGTCAACTGAGTATATAATAATGGAGTGTGTAAAAAATGGTGGAGATAGACAAGAGCTTCATGAAAGAATAAGAGTACACTCTATGGAAGCAGGAAAAAATGTAAAAGTTGAAGGAAAAGATAACGATTTAATTGAAAGAATTTTAAATGATAAATATTTTAACTTAGATAAAGAAAGATTATTAGAGATTCTAGATCCTAAGAACTTTATAGGATTTTCTCCTAAGCAGACAGAGGAGTTTATAGATATAGAAGTTAAACCAATCTTAGAAAAATATAGTGACAGATTAGGGATGAAAGCAGCTTTAAGAGTTTAATGAAAGAAAATAGAAGAGAGATATATCTAACAGCTTTAGTTTTGGTTTCTTTATATCTCTCTATTGCAGAAAATTTTATTCCTAAACCATTTCCTTGGATGAAAATAGGGCTATCTAACATAGCTGTTTTGATAGCCCTTGAAAAATTTGATTCAAAATTTGCTATAGAGTTATCAATGTTAAGAATATTTATTCAAGGATTAATGCTAGGAACACTATTTACCCCTGGGTTTATAATAAGCTTAGTAGCTGGAACCTTAACTACTATATTTATGATTGGATTATATAGATTTAGAGATTACCTTTCACTTATAGCAATTAGCTCATTATCAGCTTTTCTACACAACCTACTTCAACTAATAGTTGTATATTTTCTTTTATTTAGAAATGTATCAATATATTCAAGATCTATATTGGGGTTTGTGTGGATTTTTTTAATTATTGGTGTAGGGGCAGGAGTAATCACAGGTTTTATTGGGGAAAAATTAAATTTGAGAAGGAGTAATATAAAATGAGGAAATACTTTGGAACAGACGGAATAAGGGGAGAAGCTAATAGAGAATTAACAGTGGATATAGCCTTAAGACTTGGATATGCCTTAGGATTTTATTTAAAAAGAGAAAATCCAGATAAGAAAAAAATTAAAGTTATTTTAGGTTGTGATACAAGAATTTCTGGATATATGTTAAGATCAGCATTATTAGCTGGATTAACTTCTATGGGAGTATCAGTAGACTTTGTGGGAGTAATTTCGACTCCAGCAGTAGCTTATTTAACAAAAGCTAAAAAAGCTGATGCAGGAATTATGATATCAGCTTCTCACAATCCAGCTAAAGATAATGGACTTAAAGTTTTTGCAGGAAATGGATATAAATTACCAGATGAGGTAGAATTAGAGATAGAAAGATTGATGGATGATCCAACAATATTATCAAATCCAATAGCTGGAGATAAAGTAGGAAAATTTAAGTATGCAGAAGATGAGTATTACTTATACAGAGATCATTTATTAAGTTCAGTAAATGGTGATTTTTCTGGAATGAAAATAGTTGTAGATACAGCTAATGGATCTGCTTATAGAGTAGCTAAAGATGTATTTTTAGCTTTAGGAGCTGAGGTAGTTATTATAAATGATGCTCCTAATGGAACAAATATAAATGTTAAATGTGGATCTACTCATCCAGAAATTTTATCAAAAGTTGTTGTAGGTTATGAGGCAGATTTAGGTCTTGCTTATGATGGCGATGCAGACAGACTTATTGCTGTGGATAGATTTGGAAATATAATAGATGGAGATAAGATAATTGCAACACTTGCTCTTGGAATGAAGAGAAAAGGAGAATTAAAAGGAGATCAAGTAGTTACTACAGTAATGAGTAATATGGGATTTGAAAATTATCTTAAAGAAAATGATATAAAACTTATAAGAGCTAATGTTGGAGATAGATATGTGCTTGAAAAAATGATAGAACATGATGCTGTTATAGGTGGAGAACAATCTGGACACATAATTCTTTTAAACTATGCAACTACAGGAGATGGAGTATTAAGCTCATTAAAGTTAGTTGAAGCTTTAAGAGATGAGAAGAAATACTTAGATGAAGTTGTAAGTGATATAAAAGATTGGCCTCAAAAACTTGTAAATGTGAGAGTTAATAACCAAAAGAAAAATATTTGGAATCAAAATAAAAATATAACAGATTTTATAGCAATAAAAGAGAAAGAGATGGAAGGATTAGGAAGAGTTTTAGTTAGAACTTCTGGAACTGAGCCATTAGTAAGAGTAATGGTAGAAGGAAAAGAGATGGATGTAGTAGAAAGAGTTGTAACTGAGATAGCAGAAGTTGTAGAAAAAGAGCTAGCTTAAAGATAGGAGAGATATATGTATAAGAGTTTCTCAAAATTATATGATAAATTTATGGAATTTTCAGATTATGGTGCTTGGGAAAAACAGGTAGAAGAGCTTATTCAAGAGGGACAGCCAGATGGAAAAAAACTTTTAGATATAGGTTGTGGAACTGGAGAACTTCTGTTAAGAATGGCTAAAAATTATCAGTGTGATGGAATGGATCTATCTGAAGAGATGCTAAAAATAGCTCAGAAAAAATTAAAACATAGAGATGTAAAACTTTTTTTAGGAGATATGGTAGAGTTTGATACTGGATATAAGTATGATATAATGGTTTCTCTTTTTGATACTGTAAATCATCTGACAAGTGTCGAAGAGTTGGAAAGTCATTTAGAAAGTGTAAAAAACTCTTTAAACCCTGGAGGTATATATATTTTTGATGTGGTAGACAGAGAGTTTATGGAGAGTATGTTTCCAGGAGGACTTTTTGTTGATAACAGAAAAGAGTTAACTTGTATATGGGAACATGAGGTAGAAGAGGGGATAGACTATATAGATGCCACATATTTTTTAAAAAATTCTCGTGGAAGTTGGGATAAGTTAACTGAGTCTTATGCTAAAAAAATTTTTTCTAGCTCAGAAATAGAAAAAACTGTAAGCAAAACAGGACTTATTGTTTTAAATAAAATCGTTAATGACAAAATAGCTGGAAAAAGATGGATATATTTATTGAAGAAATAAGTGATATTTATAACATTATAAAAAATAATTTTATTCAAAAATCATAATAAGTTTGACTATTTTTGTTTTATATTATAGAATTATGGTAGTGAAATTTAGTGAGGGTATATGAAATATATTAAATGGATAACAAAAGATATAGTACATGCATTATCTCTATTAACTTATTTAGGCTTTTTAGTAATAGGAAATATTCTTCTTTATATAGGAATCTATAAATTGATAGAGAGATATTTTTTTAAGAGTACAGGTCTTTTTGTTATTTTAGTTATAATAGGTGTTATAAGTGGATTTTATAATGCTTATATAGCAATAATGAAAAAATAAGGTGGTTAAGTGGATAGGATAAAGGTTTTATTTAAACGAACAGGAATAACAGCTATAATAATTTTAATTTATGGAGTTGTTACAGGGAGTAAAGAGATTTACTTAGGTATGTTTTCAGGAGTTTTAGTATCTATCTTAGGACTTTATTTATTATGTTTAGATGTAAAGAATATAGTAGCAACCCATCAAGGTTCATATAAAAGAGGGATTTTTGGATATCTTCAAAGATATGTTATATATGGAGTTTATTTAGGAGTGATGGCCAAGTATTTTGGGTTATCTATGGTAATTTGTTCGGGACTAGGGCTTCTAAGTGTAAAAGCTAATATCTTACTTATGGCTCTTTCTGATAAAATTTTAAAAGCAAGGGATAAAACCCTAAAATAATTATGAAGAAAGGAGGGTTTAGTAACCAATGAACAAGCTAAAAACACTTATTCCAATAGCTATTATAGCAGCAATTGGAGGAATTATAAGAAAACTGAGTTTTATAGAGTTTCAGGTACCCCCTTTGGTAGAAGGACCAAGAGTAGTCTTCTTTATTCCATTACCAGAGTTCCTTCATAAGATACCTTTTGCAATGGAAACAGCAAATGGTAGCTATGGGTTACCAGTTACAATTACAGTAGTTACTACTTGGTTTTTAATATTATTTATGTTTATACTTTTTAGAGTTGGAACAAGTAAATTAGAAGTAATCCCAGGAAAATTACAACTTATCTTAGAAAGTATATATGCTTTTTTAGATGGTGTAGTAGGACAGATGATGGGTTCATGGAAGAAAAAATATCTATCATATATTGGACCACTATTTCTATTTATATTTACAGCAAATACAATAAGTTTCTTTCCAATTCCATGGTTTTCTATAGCTGATGGACATATAACTTTTGCCCCAGCATTTAGGTCACCAACATCTGACTTGAATACAACAGTTGGATTAGCACTTTTAACAACATTTATGTTCTTAAAAGCAAGTATAAAAACAAATGGAGTTTTAGGATATTTTAAAGGTTTCTTAGCACCAATTCCAGTAATGTTACCATTAAATATTGTTGGAGAGTTTGCAAAACCAGTAAATATATCAGTCAGACTTTTCGGAAACGCATTTGCAGGAGGAGTAATTATGGGTCTTCTATATATGGGAGCTCCAGCAGCAATACCTGCAGGATTACACTTATACTTTGACCTATTCTCAGGATTAGTACAAAGTTTCGTATTTATAATGTTAAGTATGGTATATATTCAAGGTTCTCTTGGAGACAGTGAGTATGTAGAAGAATAAAGTTTTAAAAATATCAGGAGGTAAAAAAATGGATCAAATGTTATTAGCAAAAACAATAGTATTAGCAGCATCAGCAGTAGGTGTAGGATGTGCAATGATAGCTGGATTAGGACCAGGAATTGGAGAGGGTTATGCAGCTGGTAAAGCAGTAGAATCAGTAGCAAGACAACCAGAAGCAAAAGGAGATATCATCTCTACAATGATTTTAGGACAAGCAGTATCTGAGTCAACAGGTATTTACTCACTAGTTGTATCATTAATATTAATGTATGCAAATCCTTTCATTGGATTATTAGGATAATCCTATAATCAGTCACAAAAAATAACTGATTATCATCTGGAAAGGAGGTAGAAAATTTGGCGACAACTATAATGCCAGTAGTATCAGTAGATATTAACATGTTCTGGCAGATAATAAACTTTTTTATACTTGTATTTGTGTTTAACAAGTATTTCAAAAAACCTTTAGGTAAAATGTTAGAAAGTAGAAAAGAAAAGATAACTAGCGATTTAAGAGAAGCTGATGAAAATAAAAAAGCAGCTATAAAACTTCAAAAAGAATCTGAAGAAATTTTAAGAAAAGCTAAAATTGAAGCTAATGAAATTCTTAAAACTGCTGAGAAAAAAGCAGATGAGAGAAGAGAAAGTATCTTAAATGAGGCTAAAACTCAAAGAGAAAAAATCATAAAAACTGCAGAAATGGAAGCTCTTAAAATGAAAACAGATGCTAAGGAGATGTTACAGGAAGAAGTTAAAGTTCTTGCAGTTAAATTAGCTGAAAAACTTATTGAAGAGAGAATAAATCCAAAAATCGAGTCTACCTTAATAGATGAGTTTATAGAAGGGGTAGGGGAAGAAAAATGATAGCTAACCAAGTAGGAAGAAGATATGCAGAGGCTATCTATGAAATCGCAGTTTCTAGTGATAAAGTAAAAGAGATATATGAAGCTTTAAATCAAATGATGGAGCTTTATAAAAATGATAATGAATTTAAAACTTTTATCACTCATCCTCTTATTGAGTTAGATGAGAAGAAAAAAGTTTTAAAAGAGATGTTTAAAAACTCTGGGGAGACAATAGAGAATATAATTTTCTATATCTTAGATAAAAAGAGAATGGAAAACATCAGAAATATTACAGCTGAGTATTTAAAAATCTACTATGAGAAAAATCAAATTCTTGATGTAGAGGCAACTTTTGCTGTTGAGCCTACTGAAGCTCAAAAAGCTAAGTTAATAGCAAATTTAGAAAAGAAAACTGGTAAAAAAGTTAAACTGGCTATAAAAATTGATAAGAGCATCTTAGGAGGAGGTATCATTAGAATAGGTGATACTGTAATAGATGGTTCTATACGTAAAGAGCTAGATAATATAAGAAAGAAGTAATGATTTGTAACAGGAGGTGTAAATCAGTTGAACATTAGACCAGAAGAGATTA
>DXSD01000006.1 GCA_019410665.1 Fusobacterium sp. | reverse complement strand
GAATAGACTTGTATTATTAAATTTAGAAATAATCCCTCATTTTTACTTAAATTATTATTAAGTTTTAGAAAAAAATTTCCATTATTTAACTTATCATTAAGATTTTCTATCTCATATATCATCTACTTCCTCCTAAAAAACAAAAAAAATTAAAAAAGTTTTTTTAGTATTTATATATTTTAAGCGAAATATATATATTTATTTTTGTATTCTTCAATATATTATAAAATAAATAGACGAAAAAATATATAGTTTTTTTGAAATTTGACAAAAACTGTAAAAAAATGATATTGTTATATTGTGAATAGAACATAAAAATCTTAAGGAGGAATTTAAATGAAAATATTATTAGTATGTAGTGCAGGAATGTCAACAAGTTTAATGGTTAATAAGATGAAGAAAGTAGCAGAGGATAACAATTTTCCAGTAGAGATATTAGCAGTAGCTGAAGCAAATGCTAAAGAACATTTTGATACAACTGATGTTTTATTATTAGGACCTCAAGTTAAATATTTAGAGGATAAAATAAGAGCAGAAGTTGGAGATAGATTTCCAGTAATTACTATAAATTCTCAAAAATATGGAATGATGGATGGACTTGGAGTATTAAAAGATGCTTTAAGAGCTATTAAAGAGTTTAAAAATAAATAATATAATTAGAAGGAAAAGGGAGATAATTATGGATATAGAAGTTATTGCAATGGAATTAGTTGGAAACGCTGGAGAAGCAAGAAGTCTTGCATTTGAAGCTTTAAGTGAAGCTAAAAAAGGGAATTTTGATAAGGCTCAAGAACTTTTAGAACAATCTAAGGAAGCTTCTTTAAAAGCACACCATACTCAAACTGAATTAATATGTAACGAAGCTGATGGGAATAAGGTTGAAATTGGTTTACTTATGGTCCATGCCCAAGACCATCTTATGACATCAATTTTAGCAAGAGAACTTATTACAGAATTAATAGAGATTTATAAAATTAAAAAATAATTGAAAATTAAGGAGGAGTCATGAATTTTTTTGAAAAATTTAATGGTATACTAGAAAAATATTTTGTTCCTGTAGCTAATAAAGTTGCTTCTCAACGTCATGTAGTAGCAATAAAAGATGGTATCATTATGACAATGCCACTTACTATTGTTGGTTCTCTTTTCCTAATTTTGGGATTTTTACCAATACCAGGTTATAAAGAACTACTTGTAAGTAGTGGATTTGGACAGTATTTTTCATATATAGCTAGTGGTTGTTTTGGTATAATTGCGATTGTTGCTGTTTTAGGAGTTGCTTATAGGCTTTCTAATGGTTACCATATGGGAGAATTAGCTATTTCTAACTCTATAATAGCACTGGTTAGTTATTTTGTAACTCTTATGCCTACTGCTGAAAATGGACAACTTAATCTTAATTATTTAGGATCTGGAAGTCTTTTTACTGGAGTTATAATAGCTTTAATCAGTGTTGAAATTATAAGAAAAATAGTAGCTAAAGGGATAGTTATCTCCCTACCTGATAGTGTACCCCCAGCTATTTCAAAAACTTTCATGTCCTTAATACCCGCTGTTTTTACAATAACATTCTGGGGAATTGTATCATCTATAGTTGTAAATACTGATTTCAAAAACTTACATGATGCTGTTAATACAATTGTTGGAATGCCACTTAGATTTGTTGGAACATCTCTTTTAGGACAACTTTTTGCTGTATTTATGATAATGGCTCTTTGGTGTGCAGGAATACATGGATCTACTATAGTAGAGGGAATTATGAGTCCAATTTGGCTAGAAAACACTCTGTATAATGCCTCTTTAGCTAAACAAGGTTTAGATAATATAGCAGGAAATGGATTTATTTTAGCTACTGAACCTTTTAAAAGTTTAACTTTCAATATTGGAGGAAGTGGTTCAACAATAGGTTTAGTTCTTTTGATGTTCTTTATGGCTAAATCTAAGCAGATGAAAGAGGTTGGTAAAATATCTATCACTCCATCTCTATTTAATATTAATGAGCCTGTTATCTTTGGTGCTCCAATAGTTATGAACCCTATATTAATGGTTCCATTTATACTAAATCCTTTAATTATAACTACAATAACTTGGACACTGATGAAATTAAATCTTGTTAAAGTACCTTTTGCTGTTGTTCCTTGGACAACTCCACCTGTAATTTCAGGATTTTTATCTTCAGGATTCTCAATTTCAGTTCCATTATTAACAATTTTTAGTATAATATTATCAATGGTTATATACTATCCTTTCTTTAAAATATATGATAAACAGCTTTTAGAACAGGAGCAAGCTGAAGATGAAGAGGAAAGTTTACAATCACTTTTAGATGATTTAAATTAAAAGGAGAGGTTTTTATGAGTAAAAAATTAAAAGTTGCAACAATTGGAGGAGGTTCTTCTTATACTCCTGAAATAATAGAGGGATTTTTAAAAAGATATCACGAATTACCTATTACTGAATTATGGCTTGTAGATGTTGAAGCTGGGAAAGAAAAACTTGAGATCGTTGGAAATCTAGCTAAAAGAATGGTTGAAAAAGCTGGATTAAAAGATAAAATGAAAGTTTATTTGACTCTTGATAGAAGAGAAGCTTTAAAAGATGCTGACTTTGTAACTACACAATTTAGAGTTGGATTATTAGACGCTAGAATAAGAGATGAAAAAATTCCTTTAAGCTTTGGAATGATAGGTCAAGAAACAAATGGAGCTGGTGGATTTGCTAAAGCTCTTAGAACTATTCCTGTTATTTTAGATATTTGTAAAGATATGACAGAGCTTTGTCCTAATGCTTGGTTAGTAAACTTTACAAACCCTAGTGGAATAATTACTGAAACTGTTATTAAATATTATCCTAATATAAAAGTAGCTGGGCTTTGTAATGTTCCTGTAGGAATGAAAAAAGCTGTAATTGAGGTTTTAAAAGCTGAAGAGAAAGATTTACATATGATTTTTGGAGGACTAAACCACTTTGTTTGGGGAAGAAAAGTACTATACAAAGGAGAAGACAAAACAAAAGAGGTTTTAGAAAAAGTTCTATATGATACAGAAAATGTTCCTGCTAACTTAAGACATGGAAAACCTTGGATAGAAGAACAAATTATGGATTTAGGAATGATTCCATGCCCATATCATAAATATTACTATCTAACTGATGAGATGTTAAATGATGAGTTAGTTGAGTATAGAAGTGGAAAAGGAACTAGAGGAGAGCAAGTTAAACAAGTAGAAGAGGATCTATTTGAGCTTTATAAAGACCCTAACTTAAATGTAAAACCTAAGCAACTTGAAAAAAGAGGTGGACAATACTATTCTGATGCAGCTTGTGAACTTATCCATGCAATTTACAATGATAGAGGAACAGAGATGGTAATTTCTACTAAAAACGTAGGAAACTTAATTGATTGCCTTCCTGAAGATAGTGCTGTAGAAGTATCTGTTAAAGTGTATAGAGATAGAATTGAATTAATTCCACAAGATCCTATTCCTTTAGAAGCAAAAGGATTATTACAACTTATGAAAAACTTTGAACAATTAACAATAGAAGCTGCTGTTAAGGGAGATTATGGAAAAGCTTTACAAGCTCTTACTTGTAACCCTCTTGTAACAAGTGGAGCTGTTGCAAAAACAATATTAGATGAGATTATAAAACAAAACTGGGATTATTTACCACAATTTCATCATTTAAAAAAGTAGAGAGGTTTTCCTCTCTACTTTTTTTCCTTTAAAATATCTCTTATTTCTGCTAATAAAATCTCTTCATTTGTAGGTTTAGGAACAGGTTTTACTTCTTCATGTTTCTTTATTAATCTATTTACAATTTTTACCATTATAAATACAGATATCCCTATTATCAAAAAATTTAAAACATTTTGTAAAAATTGTCCATACTTTATAATTACTGGATCAGCTCCTACTATACTAGAAGGAAGAGAAAACTCCAAAGAAGATATATCTATTTTACCTGTTAACATCCCTATTATAGGCATAATTATATCATTTACCATACTTGAAACTATCTTACTAAAAGCTCCTCCAATAATAACCCCTACTGCCATATCAAAAACATTACCACGTAGTGCAAATTTTTTAAACTCATCTAAAAATTTCATAACTTCTCCTTCAATTCTGGATGTAATAAGAGGATGTTAGTCAATCTCTCTTTTAGAAATTTCTAACATCCCCATAAATTCTCTATTTATTTTCTAATCTTTTATTTAAGATTTCAGCTTCTTTTTCATATCCTTTTTTACCTAATAGAGCAAACATATTAGCTTTATATGACTCTACTCCTGGTTGGTTAAATGGATTTACACCTAAAATATATCCACTCATTCCACAAGCTTTTTCAAAGAAATAGAATAGGTATCCTAAGTGGAATGGAGTAGCTTCTGGTACATTTACTACTAAATTAGGTACTCCTCCATCAACATGGGCAAGTAATGTTCCTTGAGCAGCTTTCTTATTTACAAAATCCATTCCTTTTCCAGCTAGATAGTTTAATCCATCTAAATCTACCTCTTCAGCTTCTATTGTTATATCCGCTTCAGGCTCTCCTATTAATACTGCTGTTTCAAATAACTCTCTTCTTCCATCTTGGATATATTGTCCCATAGAGTGTAGGTCTGTAGAGAAGTCTGCTGCTGCTGGGAATAACCCTTTTCCATCTTTTCCTTCAGACTCTCCAAATAGTTGTTTCCACCATTCACCAAAATAGTGTAATCTTGGCTCATAGTTTATTAACATCTCTATATTTTTACCTTTTCTATTTAAGATATTTCTAATTGCTGCATACTTATAGCAATCATTTTCTTCAAATGGAGCGTTATAATCATTTTGAGCTTCTCTTGCTCCAGCCATTAACTCATCTATATCTATTCCTGCACAAGCTATTGGAAGTAATCCAACTGGTGTTAAAACTGAGAATCTTCCTCCTACATCATCAGGAATTACAAATGTCTCATATCCTTCCTCATCAGCTAATTTTTTAAGAGCTCCTCTTGCCTTATCTGTTGTAGCATATATTCTGCTCTTTGCTCCCTCTTTTCCATATCTCTCTTCAATATGCTTTTTAAGAACTCTAAAAGCTATTGCTGGTTCAGTAGTAGTTCCTGATTTAGAGATTACATTAATTGAGTAATCCTTTCCTTCTAATAGATCTAAAAGATGCTTTAAATATACTCCAGAGATATTATTTCCTACATAGAAAATCTCTGTTCCTTTTCTCTTATCTTTTGGTAAGTTGTTATAGAAAGTATGAGATAGGAAATCTATAGCTGCTCTAGCTCCTAAATATGATCCTCCTATTCCTACTACTAGAAGAATATCTGAATCTTTTTTAATTTTTTCAGCTGCTGCTTTAATTCTTTCAAACTCAGCTTTATCATAGTTAGTAGGTAACTCGATCCAACCTAAGAAATCATTTCCAGCTCCCTTTTTCTCTTTTAATAGTTCTTCAGCTGCTAGAACTTGAGCTCTCATTAAATCTAATTCCTCTTCGTTCATATACCCAAGTGCCTTAGAGTAATCAAATGACAGTTTTTTCATGGTAAACTCCTCCTAAATTTTATTAATTTTTATCTTCAAGAGCTTCTACTCTCTTTTTTAACTCTGATATTGTTCTCTCATTCTCATTTATCCTCTCTCTTAACAAATCAATAGTTTCATTTATTGTATCTATTCTATCAATAAATGTTGATGAGTCAAACCCTATTTTATTAAGTTCTTGTGAAAACTCAAACATAAGGGATTCTAATATATTTAAATCTTCTTTATTAGCTTTTTTCAAATCCACATAATCAAGTGCTCTAGATAAATTTGAAGCAAATTCATATCTATTCATAGGTTCAGTTCCATCAAATCTAAATCTATTTTCTGTTATTATTCCCTTTTCTATAAGGGATTGAACCTGTGGATATGCCCAATGATCCTTATTTAAATCTTCAAACTTAGTTTCTGCTATCAATATATTGGATAATAATAAAAATAAAACTATTAAATATTTCATATATTCTCCCTTCTATATTCTCTTATCTTTTAAGTATAGCATATATAATAAATTTTATCTACACAAATATATTAGCTATTATTTAACTTTATGAAAAAAAAGAAATATGTGTTAGATATACTTTGACAAAAGCAAAATAACCTTATACAATAACTATATAATTTAAGATATTCAAGGAGTTCTCTATGAAAAAGAATACTGCTGATATGCTTGGTACAGCACCTTTAAAAAAACTTTTTATAACTATGGCTATACCTTCTGTTACAGCTCAACTTATCAACGTTCTATACAATATAGTTGATAGAATATATATAGGACATATAAAAGAGGTAGGTTCTTTAGCTTTAACTGGGGTAGGAGTAACCTTTCCAATTATCATGGTTGTTTCTGCCTTTAGTGCCTTTGCTGGACAAGGTGGTGCTCCTCTTGCTTCTATTGCTTTAGGAGCAAGAGATTATAAAAAAGCTGAAAAAATAATGGGAAATAGCATGGCTTTACTTTTAGTTTTTTCTATAGTTTTAACTATTTTCTTTCAATTATTTAAAACTCCACTGCTCTATGCTTTTGGAGCTAGTGACAACGTAATATTTTATGCTCAAGAATATATTACACTATATCTTTGGGGAACAGTTTTTGTAATGTTATCTCTTGGGCTAAATACTTTTATAAGTGGACAAGGAAATGCTAAAATAGCTATGTTATCTGTTCTTATAGGAGCTGTTACAAATATTATTTTGGACCCTATCTTTATATTTGTTCTTGGAATGGGAGTTAAAGGTGCAGCTCTAGCAACTGTAATTTCTCAAGCTTTTAGTGCTGTTTGGGTAGTTTATTTTTTAATATCAGAAAAAAGTGTAATTAAAATTAAAGTTGAAAATCTCTATTTTAATAAAGAGATTCTTAAAAAAACTGCAACTTTAGGAATTTCTCCTTTTATTATGCAAAGTACAGAGAGCTTAGTACTTCTAACTTTAAACTCTGGACTACAAAAATATGGTGGAGACCTCTATGTTGGTTCTATGTCAATCTTAACTAGTGTTCTTCAACTTATTACAGTTCCTGTTTCAGGTATTACTCAAGGAATACAACCTGTTATCAGTTATAATTTTGGAGCTGGAAATAGAAAAAGAGTTCTTCAAACATTTAAAGGAATGTTGGGAGTTTGTCTTACAGTAACTATGATAATGGGAGGTATTGGAGTTTTATTTCCACATATATATGTAGGAATCTTTACTGAATCTCATGATTTAAGTAGTTTAACGATTAAATTTATGCCTATCTTTATTTTAGGAATGTGTATATTCGGAATTCAACAAGCTATTCAAGGAACTTTTTTAGCTCTAGGACAGGCTAAATTTTCAATCTTTATAGCTCTTTTAAGAAAGGTTATACTACTTGTCCCTTTAGCTATTATTCTTCCTAGATTTATAGGAGTAAAGGGAATCTATTTTGCTGAACCTATAGCTGATATCTGTTCAGTTACCATAGCAAGTCTCACTTTTATTTTTAACTATAAGAGTATTTTGAAAAGTAGAAAGTCCAATAGATTGAAATAGAATGATCTATAAAAAAAGACTGTTACAAGTTAAGTAGAAACTTGTCCAGTCTTTTTATCTTATCTATTAACTATATCATTTTTTACAAGACGGATAAAAAGGATAGAAAGTGGTATTAAAGTGAAGAAAATAGCCTTTCCTAAAAAAATATGACAGAGTATAGTTGAAATTATTCCTCCTAAAACAAACATTCCAATCATCTCTAGATGTAGGGTAAACTTTTTTCTAATCTCTTTGTTTTCTGGAGATTTAATAAGATTTGCCACACTTTTTCCTGTCTGTCTTAAATGATTTGTACAGAAGGTAGTTGCCATAGGAATCTTTTTAGTTTTTTGAAAGGTATTATACTGCATAGAACATATAAAATTTATAAGTACTTGAGAGATTTGATAAGGAGCACTCTCTGGCAAAAATCCTAAAAATATAACAGTTACAATCTCTATGAAAATAAGGAGGGTATCCCATCTTACATTGTTCAACTTCTTAATTGGGCCACTTATAGCTTCAGAGATAAAAGCCCCTAAAAAATAGGCTGTCATAGGAATTAAGAAGTATAGTGCCTTAGTAAATCTTCCTGATCCCAACTCCATAGCAAATAAGACAAAGTTAGCAGTTTGAGCATTACAAAATACTCCACCTCTTATGGTATAGGTAAAAGCTCCATAAAATCCACTAATTAACATCAATGTTAAGAATACCCATAATTTTTCACACTCTAACTCATACTCTTTTTCATTTAATGATTCTTGTTTAAGATTTTCCATAGTTTTCTCTGCTCCTTATCAAACTCTACTTATTTTTAGACTTGAAAACTATCAATACCATAGTTTTCTAATTACTTTCTTTTCTAGTAATCTAACATACTTTTCTACTATAAGCACATCTCATAAATTGCCTTTATATCCTCTTTATTAAGAGGTTTAAATCCTTTTAAAACTCCATTTCCACAAGCTTTTTCAGCCATAATATCAAAGTGAGTTCTATCTATATTTAGTTCACTTAAAGTCCTTGTAATTCCTAGATCTTCAAATAGGAATTTCTCAAGGGCTTCTATTCCTTTTAAACTAGCTTCCATACTATCTAAATTAGAATCTATTCCAAAAACTGATACAGCAAACTGCTTAAATCTATCAGCATTATTCTCATCTAAGATATATCTCATCCAACGTGGAGTTAAAATTCCCAATCCAAGTCCATGAGTTATATCATAGTAAGCTGAAAGTTGATGTTCCATAGGATGGCAACTCCAAGCACAACTTTGACAAGCTCTTGCAAAACCATTGATAGCCCAAGATGAAGTCCACATAAGATTTCCCCTTGCCTCTTCATTTTTAGGCTCTTTCATAGCTATTGGAGCATATTTTACAACTGTTTTCATCATTCCTTCCATGAAACAATCTAACATATACATACTTCCACTAGGATTAAAATATGTTTCAATTATATGTGAAAGAATATCTATTGAACCACAAGCAGTTTGATACTCAGAAACTGTAAAAGTGTTTTTAGGATCAAGGAATGATACCTTTGGTTGCATATGAGGTGAAGCTACTCCTATCTTATCATTGGTATCTAGATTACTTATTACACCTCCAGCGTCCATCTCTGAACCTGTTGCAGAAAGAGTTAAAATAGTAACTATTGGAAGACATTTAGTTACAGGTACCTTTTTAGTCACTATATCCCAAGGATCGCCCTCATAAAAAGTAGCAGCTGCAATAGCTTTTGTACAATCTATTACAGAACCTCCCCCTACAGCTAAAAGTACATCAATCTTCTCTTTTTTACAGATTTCAGCTCCTTTACTTACTGAAGTTACCCTTGGATTTGGTTCTATTCCATTTAATTCAAATATCTCTAATCCCTCTTTTTTTAACTCAACTATCACTTCATCATAAAGTCCTATTTTTTTTATAGAACCTCCCCCATAGCAAAGTAATACCCTTTTTCCAAAATTTTTAAGCTCCTTTCCTAAATTAGAAAGTTGATTTTCTCCAAAATAAACCTTTGTTGGAATGTTGTAGACAAATTTAAACATTTAAAGTCCCCCCTTAATTTTCTTTTATTTTATCTAAAAAATCATCCACATTATAATTTTCTAACTGCTCTTTTCTCAATTGATTTAACTCTAAATACTTTTTTATAGTTAAAATCTCAAAATTATCTCTTAAACTCTTATTCTTATCATAGATAACTTTTCCTGTTCTAACTACTTGATTTTGAAATACAGTTGAAGAGTTTTTTAAATCTATTAAATCTATCTCTCTATTTAAAAAAACACTTATCTCTTGAATCTTTGTATTAATTATATCATAAAAACTCTTGTATTATCACTTATTTCTCTTTAATAAATATTTTCTCAATTATTCCTTATATCATTGGAAAAATAATCAAAAGTATGATACAATATAGAGTAAGTTATCTGTTTTTTTATATAAAATTTATACTATAGATTTAAGGAGAAGCAAAGATGGAAGAGGTAAAAATATCAACTGAATTTATTAAGTTAGATCAATTTTTAAAATGGACTGGAGTTTGTGATACTGGAGTAGATGCAAAATTCTTTATAACTGATGGAAATGTTAAAGTTAATGGAGAAGTAGAGATTAGAAGAGGTAAAAAACTTTATCCAGGAGATAAGGTAGAGGCTGCTGGTAAAATATTCCTAGTAAAATAATTATAAGGTGGATTAAGCTTTGGAAATATTAGAAATTAACTATATAAACTTTAGGAACTTAATTGATGGAAATGTTAAATTTTTTCCAAAACTTAATCTTTTTTTTGGAAAAAATGGACAGGGTAAAACAAGCTTATTAGAAGCTATATATTTCAATGCTACTGGAAAAAGTTTTAGAACTTCAAAAGCTAGTGAGATGATAAAATATGGAAGTCACAAAACAGGAGTCTATCTTCTATATAGAGATAGTATCTGTGAAAAATCACTAACAGTTAAGTTCAATGACAATAAAAAGGAATACTACTACAATGGGAAAAAAGTTCCCTATGATGAGTTTTATGGAAAATTAAATGTTGTTACATATATCCCAGAAGATATAGTACTGATAACAGGTTCTCCATCTGTAAGGAGAACTTTTTTTGACGGTGAGATCGCTCAAGCTAATAGTGAGTATTTTCAAGATTTAAAAAATTATACTAAGCTTCTTAAAATTAGAAATAAATATTTAAAAGAGGGTAAAACTAATGATCCAGAATTTTATATATATGAAGAGGAGTTTATAAAATATGGAGCTAAAGTTATTGAGAAAAGGCTTGAGTATGTACAAAAAATATCAATAATTCTAAATTTAAATTATAGAAAGCTTTTCGATAATAAAAAGGAGTTATCTCTAACTTATAGTTCCCATTTAGGAAATATAAAAAAGCTTTCCTTTGAAAAACTGTGTGAGCTTTTAAGAGAAAAGATAGCCCAAAAGTTTTCTCAAGAAAAAAGATATGGTTTCTCTCTCTGTGGTCCTCAAAAAGATGATTTCCTATTTATTCTCAATGGGCATGAAGCTAAATCTACAGCTTCACAAGGAGAGAAAAAATCTATTATTTTCTCTTTGAAGCTTTCTGAAATAGATATGATTATCAGAGAAAAAAAGGAAAATCCAGTGCTTATTATTGATGATATCTCCTCTTATTTTGATTCAAATAGAAAAGATAGTATCTTAAACTACCTAGAAAAAAGAAATATACAAGTTCTTCTCAGTTCAACTGGCGGTTTAGGAATAGATAGTAAAAATTTTTATGTGGAAGGTGGTGATGTAGAGTATGGCAGAGAAGTTGAATAGTGTTGGAGAAATGGTTGAATCTGCTATTAAGAAAAGTAGACGTCTAAAAGAGGGTATCTTAAAAGCAGATTGGGAAAAAATTGTTGGAAAAATTTGTGAAAAATGCCAACCTGATTATATTAAAGAGGGTATCCTCTACATAAGAGCTGAAGGAAATGTATATATTCACCATCTCTCTCTTGAAAAGGAAAAATACATAAAATTGATAAATGAGTATTTCAATGAAAATATTATAAAAGATATTGAAATTCGTGCTGGAAAACTAGATGAAAATAGGGATGAATATTTGGTAAAAGCTGAGGATAATCCCCCTAAAAATATAGAGCCAAAGGAAAAAAGTAACCTGTCTAAAGATATCACTACTTTAAAAAGTGAATTAAATATTCCTCAAGGGGAAGAGATAAACTTTGCAATTCTTGAAAAAGTAGCTTATCTTCAAAAGATAGCCATTGAAAGAGAGGAGTATCTTTTAACCCATGGTTTTAAAAAATGTAAAGTTTGTGGAATGCTCTATGAGGGAGAAGAGGATTTTTGCAAAGTTTGTATAGATAATGGAAGTGCTAAAAAATATCTAAAAATACATGGTTATGAGATTAATGAGGAGGAAGATTAATGTATCTTTTTCTTGAAGATAATCTTCTTATTCCCCAGAGTGATATTCTATTTATTATTGATTATATACATATCACTAATGGAGAAAATTTAAGTTTTTTCCAAGAGGAGAGCAAAATTAAGGAGATTATTAATCTATCCCCTAATAATGAAAAAAGTGTCGTTTTTACCCAGGAGAAAATATATATTACCTCCTATGGAACCCAAACACTTTTAAGTAGAAATAATGAATTTTTTAATATAATCGGAGGTAAAAAGTGAGTAATAATTACGAAGCACAAAATATTACGGTCCTTGAAGGATTAGAAGCTGTTAGAAAAAGACCTGGAATGTATATAGGAACAACATCAGAAAGAGGTCTACACCATCTTGTATGGGAAATAGTAGACAATGCTGTAGACGAAGCTCTTGCTGGATACTGTACTCATATAGAAGTAAATATCCTACCTGATAATATAATAGAAGTTGTAGACAATGGAAGAGGTATTCCTGTGGGAATTCATCCTAAATATGGAAAATCAGCTCTTGAAATTGTTCTTACAGTACTTCATGCTGGAGGAAAATTTGAAAATGATAACTATAAAGTTTCTGGAGGACTACATGGAGTTGGTGTTTCAGTAGTTAATGCTCTATCTCTTTGGACAGAAGTAGAAGTTAGATCTGGAGGAAAACTTTGGTTCCAAAGATATAATAGAGGAATTCCTGAAGAAGATGTTAAAGCTATTAAAGATATAGCTAGTGAAGAGCATGGAACAACAGTTAGATTTAAAGCTGACTATGAGATTTTTGAAACTCTTATTTATGATTATAATACTTTAAAGAATAGATTAAAAGAGTTGGCATATCTTAATAAAGGATTAGTTATCACTCTTACAGATTTAAGAAAAGAACCTTTTAAAAAGGAGATTTTTGAGTTTGAAGGAGGAATATCTGACTTTTTAAGAGAGATAACTGAAGATACTGAAAAATTAATAAAAGAGCCTATCTATATGAGTGGAGAGGTTGATAATATTGGAGTGGAGATCGCTTTCCTATATACAGTTAATCAATCTGAAATAATATACTCTTTTGTTAATAATATCAACACTCATGAAGGGGGAACTCACGTTCAAGGTTTTAGAACTGCCCTTACTAGAATTATAAATGATGTAGGTAAGTCTCAAGGACTTTTAAAGGATAAAGATGGAAAACTTCAAGGAAATGATATTAGAGAGGGAGTTACAGCTATTGTATCTGTAAAAGTTCCTCAACCTCAATTTGAAGGACAGACCAAAACAAAATTAGGAAACTCTGAGGTTACTGGTATAGTTTCAACTTTAGTAGGAACTCAACTAAAAATGATTCTTGAAGATAATCCTAGTGATACTAAGATAATTATTGAAAAGATACTAAACTCTAAAAAAGCTAGAGAAGCTGCTCAAAGAGCTAGAGAATTAGTTCTTAGAAAATCTGCATTAGAAGTTGGATCACTTCCTGGAAAATTAGCTGATTGTTCTTCTAAAAATCCAGAAGAGTGTGAGATATATATAGTTGAGGGAGACTCTGCTGGAGGTTCTGCAAAGCAAGGTAGAGATAGATATCACCAAGCTATCCTTCCTTTAAGAGGTAAGATTCTTAACGTTGAGAAGGCTGGACTTCACAAAGCTTTAGAAAATAATGAAGTAAGAGCTATGATCACTGCCTTTGGAACAGGTATAGGAGATAACTTTAACATAGAGAAGTTAAGATATGGAAAGATCATTCTTATGACAGATGCTGATGTTGACGGAGCACACATTAGAACTCTTTTATTAACGTTCATATACAGATATATGATAGATTTAATCTACAATGGTAATGTTTTCATTGCTCAACCACCTCTATATAAGATATCTTATGGTAAACAGATAAGATATGCTTACTCTGATAGAGAGTTAAAAGAGATTACTGAAGCTTTTGAAGGTGAGGATAAAAAATATACTCTTCAAAGATATAAAGGACTTGGAGAGATGAATCCAGAACAACTTTGGGAAACTACTATGGATCCTCAAAATAGAACTCTTTTAAAGGTTACTATAGATGATGCTAGAGCAGCTGATATGCTATTTGATAAACTTATGGGAGACAAGGTAGATCCAAGAAGAGAATTTATAGAAGAAAATGCTGAGTATGTAAAGAACTTAGATATATAATCTTGTTTAATTATGAAAATATCATATTTTGTGGTATAATCTATTGAAGGGAAAATAAGAGTAAGAGGAGTAGAATTCAATGTCAAATATTAACAACAGATACATAGAAGATGAAATGAAAGAATCGTACCTTGATTATTCAATGAGTGTTATTGTAAGTAGAGCTCTTCCAGATGTTAGAGATGGAATGAAACCTGTACATAGAAGAATACTTTTTGCTATGAATGAACTTGGTATGAGCTTTGACAAACCATATAAAAAGTCGGCTAGAATCGTTGGAGAAGTATTGGGTAAGTACCATCCACATGGAGACTCAGCTGTATATAGTACTATGGTTAGAATGGCACAAGATTTTAACTACAGATATCCATTGATCTCTGGACATGGAAACTTTGGTTCTATAGATGGGGATTCAGCAGCAGCAATGAGATATACTGAAGCTAGAATGGCTAAAATAAGTAATGAACTTCTAGAGGATATAGATAAAAATACTATTGATTTTAGAAAAAACTTTGATGACTCACTAGATGAGCCAACTGTATTACCAGCAAAACTTCCTAATTTACTACTTAATGGAGCTACAGGTATAGCAGTAGGAATGGCAACAAATATCCCTCCACATAACTTAGGAGAGATAGTAGATGGAACCCTTGCTCTTATTGATAATCCAGAGCTTACTCCTTTAGATTTAATGGAGTATATCAAAGGACCTGATTTCCCTACTGGTGGTATAATAGATGGAGATAAAGGTATAAAAGATGCCTATATGACTGGTAGAGGAAAAGTTAGAGTTAGAGGAAAAATTGAAATTGAAGAGTTGAAAAACGGAAAAATAAGTATTATAATAAAAGAAATTCCTTACCAACTTAATAAATCTACACTTATTGAGAGAATTGCTGATTTAGTAAAAGAGAAGAAAATTGTTGGTATAGCTGATTTAAGAGATGAATCAGATAGAGAAGGTATAAGAGTAGTTATCGAATTAAAAAAGGGTGAGGAACCTGAACTTATCTTAAATAAATTATATAAATACACAGAGTTACAAAGTACCTTTGGTATAATTATGTTAGCTCTTGTAAATAATACTCCTAAGGTTTTAAACTTAAAACAGATTATTGAAGAGTATATTAAACATAGATTTGAAGTTATCACTAGAAGAACTAAGTTTAACTTAGATAAAGCAGAGAAAAGAGCTCATATCTTACAAGGGTATAGAATTGCTTTAAATAACATTGATAGAATAATTGAGCTTGTTAGAGCTGCTACTGATGGAAATCAAGCTAGAGAGCAATTAGTTGAAAAATATGGTTTCTCTGATGTACAAGCTAGAGCTATTTTGGATATGAAACTTCAAAGATTAACTGGTCTTGAAAGAGACAAAGTTGAAGCTGAATATCAAGAGATTGAAAAATACATTGCAGAGTTAAGAGATATTCTAGCTCACGATTCTAGAATATATGAGATTATGAAGGTTGAGCTTCAAGAGTTAAAAGATAAATATGATGATGAAAGAAGAACAGTTATTGAAAAGGAGAGAAAGGAGATAACTCCTGAAGATCTTATCAAAGATGAAGCTGTAATACTTACATTCACTAATAAAGGTTATGTAAAAAGAATGGAGCTTAGCAAATATAAAGCTCAAAAAAGAGGTGGAAGAGGAGTAGCTAGTCAAAATACTGTTGAAGATGACTTTGTAGAAAATATTGAGTCAGCTAATAACTTAGACACTCTACTTATTTTTACTAACCAAGGAAGAGTTCACAGTATTAAAGTTTATGAGATTCCTGAAACTTCTAAACAATCTAGAGGAAGATTGATAGGAAATATTATTAAACTTAGAGATGATGAAAAAATTAGAGCTATTATCAAAACTAGAGATTTCTCTAATGAAAATGAGGTTGTTTTTGTAACTAAAGAGGGTCTTGTTAAAAAGACAAACTTAAGTGAGTTCAAAAATATAAATGTATCTGGATTAAAAGCTATTAAATTAAAAGAAAATGATGATATTATCTATGTTGGACTTATTGAAAATATAGATAAAGAGGAACTTTTAATAGCTACTCAAGATGGATACTCTATTAGATTTAATTGTGATGAGGTAAGAGCTACTGGTAGAGATACCATGGGAGTTAAGGGATTAACTCTTAGAGATGGTGATACTGTTGTTTCTGCCCTTCTTGTAAAAAATGTTGAAGATACTAGTATCCTTACTATTACTGAAAATGGATATGGTAAGAGAACTAGAATAGATGAATATCCACTACAATCTAGAACTGGAAAAGGTGTTATCAATCTAAGATGTAGTCCAAAAACTGGTTCTGTTGTATCTGTATTATCAGTAACTAATGGTGAACAACTTATGGCTATTACATCTTCTGGAGTTATCATTAGAATAGCTGTGGAAGATATAGTACTTTATGGTAGAGCTACTCAAGGGGTTATCATTATGAAAGTAAATGGTAAAGATGAGAAAGTTGTATCTATCACTAGAGTTAAATCTGAAGAGGATGAAGAAAATGTTGAGAATATTGAGATACAAGAGATTTCACAAGATATAGTTTCTACTTCTAAAGAGGAAGTTATCTCTGAAGAAGAGGAGATAATAGAGGAAACTATAGATTAATTGACTGAGTTTACTTACACTAAAATGGGGTGATATATATGAAAAGAGCATTAGTTTTATTTGGAAATGAAATTGAAAGAGAGAATATGGTTGATAGTGCTATTTACTTAGAAAAAGAGTTCGGTTTCAAAATTTATCCTCTCTACATAAAGGATATGGCTAGAGAGAAGCTAATGGCTGCAACAGATGGCCTTATGGTTGCTGGAAGAGCTCCGTTTATGGTACAAGGTTGGGATGAGATTGAAAAAGGGGAAATTGAAAGTATTCAAAAACTTCTAAAAGATAAGGGAGTTGCTTCTGAATTAAAAATTGATCTTGGAATCGTTCCTGAAATTGTTACTGAACATATGAAAAGATGTGACATCTTAATTATGGGTAGAAATGATATTCTAACAGAAAATGAAGTTAATATTCTTAAAGGAAATTACAAATCTATTATTTTAATAGGAGAGAAACCTCTTTCTTCTATGAAAAATATAGTTATTGGAAATGATAATGGAGTTAAGGTTAATAGAAGTTGTTATCACTTTATAAACCTTTTCCCTGAAATAAAAGATTTTTCATCTTTTGTTATAAATAAAGAGATTGAAGAAAATATCCTTGTAGAATATCTACAAGAACATGGAAAAAATATTATCCACGAAGAGTTAACTACAAATAATTATGATGATATTTTAGCTAAGATGGATAGTGCTGATCTATTCATAATGGGAAATCTTAGTAGAAGTTATTTCTTTGAAAAAATAATAGGTAAAAATGGTATAAAATTATTAGAAAAGGGAAAGGCTCCTATATTTATAGGATAGTATTAGGTAGTATAAAATGAAAGTTTTAATAATTTCAGATTCACATCAAAGATTAAATACATTGGTTAGAATTTATGAAAAAGAAGCTCCAGACATAGTTATCTGTGCTGGAGATCATAGTAAGGATGGAGAGGAGTTATCCTTTATCTTTCCTCAAAGTAAATACTATATAGTCCGTGGAAACTGTGATTATTTTGACAGAAGATATGATGATGAGATGGTAATTGAGCTAGGGGGATTTAAAATCCTCCTAGCTCATGGTCATGAATACAGAGTGAAACATTCCTACATCTCTATTAGGGAGAGAGGTAAGAGATTAGGATGTGATCTTGTAATCTTTGGACACACTCATGTTCCATATCTTTCTCAAGAAGATGGTATCACACTTTTTAATCCAGGGGCTGTTTATGAAAATGAGTATGGTATCTTAAATATTATTGATAATAAATTAGAATTTTTTCACAAAAGTATATAATTTTTTAATATAAAGCCTTTTAAACTAGGGAGGAAAAATGAAAGAAAAGGTAGCACAACTTAAAGAAACTGCTAAAATAAATATAGAAAAAGCAGAATCTTTACAAGAATTAGAAGAGATTAGAGTAAAATTACTTGGTAAAAAAGGGGAATTAACTGAGATTTCAAAGGGAATGAAAAATCTTACTCCTGAAGAGAGACCTGTAATTGGACAACTAGTAAATGAAGTGAGAGATTTTATTAACTCAACTTTAGAAGCAAAAAATACTCAATTAAAAGAGAAAGAGAAGAATGCAAGACTTGCTGAAGAGGTTATTGATATAACTCTTCCAGGAAAAAGAAATGTATTGGGAACAACACACCCTATTACTGATACTATGAACTTTATGAAAGAGATCTTTATTGAGATGGGATTTGATGTAGCTGATGGACCAGAAGTTGAATATGTTAAATATAACTTTGATGCTTTAAATATTCCAGAGACTCATCCATCAAGAGATATTACTGATACTTTCTATATCAATGATGAAGTTGTTCTTAGAACTCAAACATCACCTGTTCAAGTAAGATATATGCTTGAGCATAAACCACCATTTAGAATGATATGCCCAGGTAAGGTTTACAGACCTGACTACGATATATCTCATACTCCTATGTTCCATCAAATGGAAGGACTTATGATTGGAGAAAACATATCTTTTGCTAACTTTAAAGCTATCTTAACTGAATCACTTAAAAAGATGTTTGGTGATACTGAAGTTAGATTTAGACCACACTTTTTCCCATTTACAGAGCCATCAGCAGAGGTTGATATCCAATGTGCTGTATGTAAAGGAAAAGGTTGTAGAATGTGTAAAGATAGTGGTTGGGTAGAGATCATGGGATGTGGAATGGTTGACCCAGAGGTTTTAAAAGCTGTTGGATACGATCCTGAAGAGGTAAGTGGATTTGCCTTTGGTATGGGAATAGAAAGAGTAGCTATGTTAAGACGTGGAATCAACGACTTAAGAGCTTTCTTTGAAAATGATGTGAGATTTTTAAAACAATTTAAGTAATTCTGGAGGATAATAATGTTAATTTCTTTAGACTGGTTAAAACAGTATGTTGATATAAAAGAGGATATAAAAGAGCTTGACAATGCCTTAACTATGATAGGACAAGAAGTCGAAGCTATTGATATCCAAGGTAAAGATTTAGATAATGTAGTAATTGGACATATAGTTGAATATGGAAAACACCCTAACTCAGATAAACTTACACTTGTTAAGGTAAATGTTGGAGAGGGAGAGCCACTACAAATAGTATGTGGTGCTCCAAATCACAAGCTAGGCGACAAAGTTGTAGTTGCTAAAATAGGTGCTGTGCTTCCTGGGGATTTCAAAATTAAAAAGAGTAAAATAAGAGATGTTGAATCATTTGGAATGTTATGCTCTCAAGTGGAATTAGGAATAGGAGAAGATGGAGATGGAATCATTATCCTTCCTGAAGATGCTCCAGTAGGAGAAGAGTATAGAAAATATGCTGGACTAGATGATGTAATCTTTGAATTGGAGATAACACCTAATAGACCAGATTGTCTATCACATATAGGAATAGCTAGAGAGATAGCTGCTTACTATGGAAGAAAAGTTAAATATCCCACTTATACATATACAGAAGCTATTGACTCTATGACAACTGTGGCTAAAGTCAATGTTGAAGATAAAGAAAGATGTAAAAGATACATGGGTAGAGTAATTAGAAATGTTAAGATAGGAGAGTCTCCAGAGTGGTTAAAGAAGAGAATTAGAGCTATGGGACTAAAACCTATTAACAATGTTGTGGATATTACAAACTTTGTTATGTTTGAATATAACCAACCTATGCATGCTTTTGACTTAGACAAAGTTGCTAATGGAAGTATTACTATAAGAGCTGCTCATCCAGGAGAAAAAATAACTACTTTGGATGGAATAGAGAGAACTCTTGACAATGGTGAATTAGTTATAGCTGATGATGAAAAAGCTACAGCAATAGCTGGTATCATTGGAGGGATTGGAACAGAAATAACTAGTGAAACTAAAAATGTATTTTTAGAAGTAGCTTACTTCACTCCTGAAAATATTAGAAAAACTGCTAGAAGACTTGGAATATCTACTGACTCTTCATATAGAAATGAGAGAGGAATTGATATTGAAGGTATAGAAGATGCAAGTGAAAGAGCTGCAGCTTTAATAGCTGAAATAGCTGGTGGAGAGATTTTAGATGGAATTATTGATAAATACATCGAAAAACCTCAAAAAGCTGAAATACCTTTAAGTTTAGAAAAATTAAATAAATTCATTGGAAAAGAGTTATCTCCAGATGTTGTAGGTAAGATATTAAGTAACTTAGGACTTGGAATAAAAACTCTTTCACAAGATACATTAGTAATTACTCCACCTACATATAGAGGAGATCTTACTAGAACAGCTGATATCTATGAAGAGGTTATTAGAATGTATGGTTTTGAAAATATTGAGCCTGTAATGCCTGTTGAAAATATACAAGCTGGTTCTAAAGCTCCTAATATTGATATTATAGACAAAACTAAAGAGATATTAAGAGAGATTGGACTTCAAGAGGTTATTAACTACTCTTTTATTCCTAAAAATGTACCAGAGATCTTAAAGATTGAAGATGAGATTATTGAGATAAAAAATCCTTTAAGTGAAGATATGGCTATTTTAAGACCTACTCTAATTTGGAGCTTATTAGCTAATATCAGAGATAATATCAATAGAAATCAATTTGATCTAAGACTTTGTGAGGTTTCTAGGGTATTTACTCCAGCTGGAGAATTAGCAAATGAAGATTTAAGAATCTGTATTGGACTTGCTGGAAGACCTGAAAGAACTTTATGGGATCCAAAACCAGAAGCCTATGATTTCTACACAATTAAGGGATATGTAGAGAAGTTAATGGAATATATGGGAATCTCTAGATACAAATTAGAAAGAAGTACAAATAGTAATTTCCATCCAGGAAGAAGTGCTGAACTTAGAATTGGAAATGATATCATTGGAGTATTTGGAGAGGTACACCCTGATGTACAAGAGAAAATGGATATAAAAAGAGAGAGAGTATATATAGCTGAAATAGATCTTTCTAAGTGTGTAAAATACATGAAGGGACAAGCTAAGTATGAGAGAATAGTAAAATACCCAGAAGTAACAAGAGACCTTGCTATAGTTCTTTCTAAAGATGTTTTAGTTGGAAATATGGTAGAAAACCTTAAGAGAGTTTCTCCTATAATAGAAAAGATTGATATCTTTGATGTGTATGAAGGAGATAGAATAGAGGCTGATAAAAAATCTGTTGCTATAAGTATTGTACTTAGAAATAAAGAGAAAACTCTAGATGAAAAAGAGATAAATGGAGCTATTGAAAAGATACTTTCAACTATTTCTAAAGATTATAAAGGTGAAATAAGACAGTAATTTAATTAAATTAAAGAGTGAAAAAGCTAAAGAGAGTTCTAGCTTTCTTCACTCTTTTTTAGGTGATTTTATGAAAAGAGATAGTAATATTGACCTTTTAAGAATTTTATCATGTATTTTAGTTATAATAATACATATAAGTTCACTCTATATAAATAAATATTCTGTAGAAGATGGAAACTATTTTAAAATAGCAAATTTTTTTGATTCATTCTCAAGAGTTGCTGTACCTATTTTTGTTATAATAAGTGGACGATATGCCCTTGCCTCTAAAGAGAAAAACAAAAATAATTACTATTTAAAAATATTAAGAAAAATATATTTACCCACTGTTATTTGGAGTTTAATTTATCTTATACTCTCCTATTTTTTCATATATGATAGAGAGTGGGAAATTCCTTTAAGAGCTTTATTAGAAGGGGTTCCTTTTTATCATCTATGGTATCCTTATATGTGTATCTTTCTATATTTTTTAGCACCCTATTTAATTAAATTTAAAAATAAATATGGTGAAAAAGCTCTCTTAAAATTAGGAGTTCTAGCTCTTATGTTGGGAATATTTTTATCATTTTTACAAGAGTACTTTATCTACATTGATATTTATAAAAATTTTAAATTTCTTATTTACTTTAAACATTTTTGGTACTATAACTATTTTAAGTTTATATTATATCTTGGATATTTTATACTAGGTTACTCTTTAAAAGATATTAAAATTTCTAAAATTACAGTTTTTTTAGGATATTTAATTACAAGTTTTATACTTTTTATTATAGTCCAAAAAACAGGGAATATTATTTTTTATAATTATAATTTCATACCAACAGTAATTGGTTCTTTTTTACTCTATTTAACTTTTACTAATTGGAATGTAAAATATAATTTTTCAGAAATTTCAAAAAATACTTTTAATATTTATTTAATTCATGCTGGAGTTATTGAACTCCTTAAAATTCTTATGAAAAATATGATATATGTAGTAAACCCTATTTATTCTATACCATTACTTACTATTTTTGTATTCATATTTTCATTTTTTCTTAGTACTATTTTTAAAAAGTTTTTTAATATTTAATGGAGGGGAAAATGGATAGTTTAAAAGAGTTATTTAAAATTGGAAATGGCCCTTCAAGTTCTCATACAATGGGACCTGAAAGAGCAGCAAAAAAGTTTAAAGAGAAAAATAGTTCAGCTACTAGATTTGAAGTTGAGCTTTATGGCTCTTTGGCATTAACAGGAAAAGGACATCTTACAGATTGGATAATAGTTGAAACCTTAAAACCTATTCCCACTGATATAATTTGGAAGCCTGAAATTGTTCATAGATATCACACTAATGGAATGTTATTTAGAAGTTTTGATGCTAATAATAACCTAACTGATGAGTGGCTTGTATTCTCAGTTGGTGGTGGTACTATTATGGAGCATTACCAAGAGCGTAAAGGAGCTCAAACAGTGTATCCTCTCAATACTATGGAAGATATCCAAAATTGGTGTGAAGAGAATCAAAAAGAGTATTGGGAATATGTAGTTCATTGTGAAGGAGAGGAGATTTTTGATTTCCTTAAAGAGATTTGGGAAGCTATGAAAAACGCAGTTGAAAAAGGTATTAATACCACTGGAATCCTACCTGGAACTCTTAAATATCCTAGAAAGGCATCTAATTTTTATAGAAAGGCAAGAAATAATCACAGTAAAGGTGGGTTTTTAGGTAGAATTTTTGCTTATACTTTAGCTGTATCCGAGGAAAATGGAGCTGGAGGTAAGGTGGTTACTGCTCCTACTTGTGGTGCTTGTGGAATAGTTCCTGGGCTTTTATATGCTTTAAAAGAGGAGTATAATCTACAAGAAGATGAGCTTTTAAAAAGTTTAGCTATAGCTGGACTTATTGGAAATCTTATAAAAGAAAATGCTACTATTTCAGGAGCAGAGGGAGGTTGTCAAGCTGAAATTGGTTCAGCTTGTGCTATGGCTGCTGCTATGGCCTGTTTCCTTTTAGGAGGTTCTTTAGCTCAAATAGAGTATGCTGCTGAGATGGCCTTAGAGCACCATTTAGGACTTACTTGTGATCCTGTTGGAGGATATGTACAAGTTCCCTGTATAGAAAGAAATGCAGCAGCTTCAGCTAGAGCCTTAGATGCTGCTACTTATAGTTTATATACTGATGGTAAACATAAGGTAACTTTTGATCAAGTTGTTAGAACTATGGGAGAAACTGGAAAAGATTTAAAACAAGAGTATAGAGAAACTTCATTGGGGGGCCTAGCTAAATTTACCTTCAATGCTGAATGTTAATAATAAGGAGATTTTAAAATATGAAATTAATAGTTGGACTGGGAAATCCAGGAAATAAATATGAAAAAACAAGACACAATATAGGTTTTGAAGTTATCAACAATCTTCAAAAAGAGCTTGGAATAACTAATGAAAGAGAGAAGTTTCAAGGACTTTTAAGTGAAAAAATTATAGATGGAGAAAAAGTCCTTTTTCTTAAACCACAAACTTTTATGAATTTAAGTGGAAATTCAATAATTGAGGTAGTAAACTTCTATAAAATTGATCCTAAAAAAGATCTTATTATAATCTATGATGATATGGATCTACCAGTGGGAAAATTGAGAGTTAAAGAGAAGGGAAGCTCTGGAGGACACAATGGGATTAAATCTATTATCTCTCACTTAGGAGATCAATTTCTACGTATCAAATGTGGTATAGGAAGAGGAAAAGAAAATACTATTGATTTTGTTCTAGGTCAGTTTGATAAAAGTGAACAAAAAGAGGTAACATTGATGATAGAAAATGCTAGTTCTTGTGCTTTAGATATCGCATCTAATATTGATTTAGGAAAGATAATGCAGAAATATAACAAAAAGTAATTAAAAAAATATTGAAAAAATATTGAGAAATCGTGATAAATATGTTACACTTAGTTTAGTAGTAATTAACTTTAAAAGTTGAAAGGAGATTTTTTATGAAATTCTTTGGTTTCAGAGGAGGAGTTCATCCGCCTGAAAATAAAATTCAAACTGAAAATATGGCTGTAGAAGAATTGAAGTCACCAAAAATGTTATATGTTGCATTATTACAACATATTGGATCACCTTTAGATCCTGTAGTTACTATTGGAGAGAAAATCTTAAAAGGACAAAAAATAGCTGATTCTCAAGCTTTTATGTCTTCACCTATTCACTCTCCTGTAAGTGGAACTGTAAAAAAAATAGAGGAGCATGTTTTTCCTTTAATGGGAAGAATTAAAACTATTTTTATTGAAAATGATGAACAGGATACTTGGGCTGAATTAACTAAAATTGAAGATTGGGAAAAGGCCGACAAGAAAGACCTGCTTGCTATGATTAGAGAAAAAGGAATTGTTGGTATTGGAGGAGCTAGTTTCCCTACTCATATTAAACTTAACCCTCCAGCAGATGTTAAGATTGATACACTTTTATTAAATGGAGCTGAATGTGAGCCTTATCTAAATTCAGATAATAGACTTATGCTTGAACATCCTGAAAAAATAATAAATGGTATTAAAATTATTAAAAAAATCTTAGGAGTTAACACTGCTATTGTAGGTATTGAAGAGAATAAACCTGAAGCCATAGCTTCTATGAAAAAAGCTGCTGAAGGTACTGGAATAGAGATAGCACCTTTAAAAACTAAATATCCTCAAGGAGGAGAGAAACAACTTATTAAAGCTGTTTTAGATAGACAAGTTCCATCTGGAAAACTTCCTTCTGCTGTAGGAGTAGTAGTACAAAACACTGGTACAGCTGCTGCTATTTATGATGGTATCGTTAATGGTATTCCTTTAATTGAAAAAGTAGTTACAGTTTCTGGAAAAGCAATCGCTAATCCTAAAAATGTAAAAGTTGCTATTGGAACACCATTTTCATATATCTTAGATCATTGCGGAGTTAATAGAGAGGTAGTAGATAAATTAGTAATGGGAGGACCTATGATGGGAATGGCTCAATTCTCTGAAGAAGCCCCTGTTATAAAAGGTACATCTGGATTATTAGCTCTTACTAGAGAGGAAACTAATCCATATAAGCCTAAATCTTGTATAGGATGTGGAAAATGTGTAGAAGCTTGTCCTATGGGATTAGAACCACTTATGTTTGCAAGACTTGCTGCATTTGAACAATGGGATCAATTAGGACAATTTAACTTAATGGATTGTATAGAGTGTGGATCATGTGCATATATATGTCCTGCTAACAGACCATTAACTGAAGCTATAAAAATAGGAAAATCTAAGTTAAGAGCAATGAAAAAGTAAAATAAAAGATAACAATCTTTGTTATTAAGTTATCAGGAGGGCAAAGTGACTAATATTTTGAAAATGGGGCCATCACCTCATATAAGAACATCAGAAACAGTTGAAAAAGTAATGTATGATGTAATTATATCATTAGTACCAGCATTCTTATTTGCTGTTTATGTATTTGGTATAAGAGCATTCATAGTAACAGCAGTATCAATACTTACTTGTATGGTTACTGAATATTTATGTCAAAAAGTAATGGGACAAGAGCCATCTATTTTTGATGGAAGTGCTATCATTACTGGTATATTATTTGCATTTGTAATTCCAGTTATCATGCCATTACAATATGTAGTTGTAGGTTGTGTTGTATCAATTGGACTTGGTAAAATGGTTTTCGGTGGACTTGGACACAATGTATTTAACCCTGCATTAGTAGGAAGAGCATTCGTTCAAGCTTCATGGCCAGTAGCTATTACTACCTTTGCTTATGATGGAAAGGCTGGAGCTACTGTACTAGATGCTATGAAGAGAGGAATCCCTTTAGATTCAGCTTTACTTGAAGGTGGAAATCAATATGTTCAAGCTTTCATAGGAAGAATGGGTGGATGTTTAGGAGAGACTTCAGCTTTAGCTCTATTAATTGGTGGAGCATACTTAATCTATAAAAAACAGATAGATTGGAAAATACCTGCTATAATAATTGGAACTGTATTTGTTCTAACTTGGGCTATGGGCGGAGACCCAGTAATGCACATTCTTTCTGGAGGACTTTTCTTAGGAGCTTTCTATATGGCTACTGACATGGTAACAAGTCCTCATACTCCAAAAGGAAAGATAATATATGCTTTACTTTTAGGACTTTTAATCTCTATGATTAGAATGAAAGGTGGATATCCTGAAGGAGTTGCATACTCTATCTTAATTATGAACGGAGTTGTACCTCTAATCAACAGATATACTAAACCTAAAAAATTTGGTGAGGTGAAGGCTAATGAAAAATAGATTCGTACATTATGGATTAGTTCTATTAGTAATAGCTGCAGTCTCTGCTGGAATATTAGGATTAGTTAATGATTTTACAAAAACAGTTATTGCACAAAATAACGAAAAAGCACAAAATGAAGCTAAAAGACAGGTATTAACTTCTGCTAATGAATTTAGAGCTGAAGAGGCAGTAACAGTTGAAGATTTACAATTTATCCCTGGTTATGATGCTAATGGAAATAAAGTGGGATATGTTACAACTGTAGCTCAACCTGGATATGCTGGAAATATCACTTTTATCCTTGGAGTTACTTTAGAAGGAGAGATTGCTGGAGTAAGAGTTACTAACCAATCTGAAACTCCAGGATTAGGAGCTAAAGTTGCTGAAGTAGAGTGGCAAGATCATTGGATTGGAAAAGATTCTTCTTATGAATTTAATAAATCAGTAGATGCTTTTGCTGGAGCTACAATATCTCCTCAAGCTGTTTATACTGGGCTTATGAGAGCTTTAAAAGCTTATGAAACTGGGGTGAGTAAATAATGAAAACTAATTATGGAAAAATAATTTTATCAGGAATTTTTAAAGAAAACCCTATATTTGTACTATTCTTAGGACTATGTCCTACTCTTGGAGTAACTAGTTCAGCTATGAATGGTCTTTCAATGGGACTTGCAGTTATTGCTGTTCTTGCTTGTTCTAACTTATTGATATCAGCTTTTAAAAGCGTTATTCCTTCACAAGTTAGAATCCCTGCATATATTATGATAATTGCATCACTAGTTACAATTGTACAAATGGTAATGGAAGCATATACTCCTGAACTATATAAAGTACTTGGACTATTTATTCCTCTTATTGTTGTTAACTGTATTGTACTTGGAAGAGCAGAAAGTTTTGCATCTAAGAATGGAGTTTTTGCATCTTTCTTAGATGGTATTGGATCAGGACTTGGATTTACTCTTTCATTAACAGTATTAGGAATGATCAGAGAGGTTTTAGGAAACGGAACTATATTTGGAATAAGAGTTACACCTGAATCTTATTCACCAGCTCTTATATTCATCCTAGCTCCAGGGGCATTTATAACTATTGCCTTTATAAAAGCTTTCCTTAACTATCTTGAAATGAAAAAGAGTAAGGAGGGATAATCGTGAGTTTTGGTAGTTTATTCAGTATAATTGTTGGTTCAATATTTATAAATAACGTTATTTTTGCTAAGTTCTTAGGATGTTGTCCATTTATGGGAGTATCTAAAAAAGTTGATGCTTCTCTAGGAATGGGAATGGCTGTAACATTCGTTATAACTATTGCTTCTGCAGTTACTTGGCTTGTATATCATTTTTTATTAGCTCCATTTGGATTGGGATATCTTCAAACTATTGCTTTTATTTTGATAATCGCGGCATTAGTTCAATTTGTTGAAATGGCTATTGCTAAAACATCACCATCACTATATAAAGCACTAGGAGTTTTCCTACCTCTTATCACTACAAACTGTGCAGTGCTAGGAGTTGCTATTATCAACATTCAAGAGGGATATAACTTCATTGAAACTGTTGTAAATGGTTTTGCAGTTGCAGTGGGATTCTCACTAGCATTAGTTTTACTTGCTGGAATCAGAGAGAGAATAGAGTATTCAGCAATTCCAGCTCCATTCAAAGGAATTCCTATTGCCTTCATCTGTGCAGGATTACTTGCTATGGCATTTATGGGATTCAGTGGTATGCAAATATAAAAATTATTGGAGGTTAATATGGAGGCAGTATTAATACCAGCCATTGTGTTGGGGTTAACAGGGCTTGCTATGGGACTATTCCTTGCATTTGCTTCTATTAAATTTGAAGTGCAAGTAGACCCAAAAATAGAAGCAATCAGTGGAATTCTTCCAGGAGCAAACTGTGGAGGATGTGGATTTCCAGGATGTTCTGGATATGCAGCTGCAATAGTTGAAGAGGGAGTTTCTATGTCTCTTTGTGCTCCTGGAGGTGGAGCTGTAGCAGCTAAAATTGGTGAAATTATGGGAGCTTCTGTTGAAGTTTCTAATGAGAAAGTAGTAGCTAGAGTATTATGCCAAGGGGATAATACTAGAACTACTAAGATATATGACTTTGATGGAGAGCTTCAAACTTGTGCTGCTATGATGTTATATGCAGGAGGAGACAAATCTTGTGTTTACTCTTGTTTAGGTCATGGAGACTGTGAAAAAGTTTGTCCTGTAGGAGCTATTAAAGTAAATGAAAAAGGAATAGCTGAAGTTGATGAGGATAAGTGTATATCTTGTGGACTTTGTCAAAAAGCTTGTCCTAAAAAGGTAATAGCAATGTTACCACAAAATAAAAAAGTTACTGTTACTTGTTCTTCTAAAGATAAAGGGGCTGTGGCTAAAAAAGCATGTTCAACTGCTTGTATTGGTTGCGGTATCTGTGCTAAGAACTGTCCTGTAGGGGCTATAACAGTGGAAAATAACCTTGCTAAGATTGACCCAAGTAAATGTATATCTTGTGGTATCTGTGCTTTAAAATGTCCTACTAAAGCGATTATAAGCGATATTAAGGAGATCAAAAAAGCTGAGGTTATAGAGGAGAATTGTAAAGGATGTACAGCATGTGCTAGAAAATGTCCAGTACAAGCTATAGAAGGAGCAGTTAAAGAGAAACATCATGTTATCACTGAAAAATGTGTAGGATGCGGAATCTGCTTAGATACTTGTAAGTTTAAAGCAATTAAAATGAATGTTGTAGAAACTTTGAAATAAGTTAATTGAGTAATTAAAAAAGGTGCTCTAGTTAGGGCACCTTTTTTAACACCTAGTAGCAACTACTCTCTATTTAATATATTCTCAGTCTTATAGTCTGCGGGATTTTTAATGTATTTTCTCTTCTTTTTATTCTAGAAGATATTTTTAATTCTTCTTTCATTAATCTGTATATTCTTTTATAATTATACTTTTTACCTAACTCTTTCAACTTTTTTAGACATATATTACCAACTTTCTTAAAATTAATATTTGTTGATAGTATATGTGAATACTTTATTGGTCTCATATCAGTATGCTCGGAATAAATTATTAAATGATATACAATACAAGAATACTCTAGTTGTTGTTTAATTTTTAAAAAATAAAAATCAGCGTAGCTACTTAGAAAAAATTCTGTACCTGAAAAAAATAGATAAATTATGGAATATTAAATGAAGAAATTTAGGTCAAAGAACCAGATAGAAAAAATTATGTAAAAAAGGAAATTTTACCTAACTTTCTAGATAAAATTTCCATAAAATTAATTATACTCTCTATACTCTCTTATTATTAAATAGAGAGTAGTTATATCTATTATTTACTATTGTATATATACTTAGAAAACTTTATTATATAACTTCTCAATGTCCTCTAAAGTTACATCTTTTGGATTTCCACCTGTACATACATCTGCTAAAGCATCTTTTGCTAATTTAGGTAGTCCCTCTTCTGGAATATTAATCTCTCTCAATGTTTGTGGAATTCCTACATCTACAGCTAACTTTCTTACTGCATCTACTGCTGCTTGTGCTGCTTCTTCTTTACTCATTCCTGTAGTATCTACTCCCATTGCTCTTGCTATATCTCCATATTTATCCACACATGCTGACATGTTGAATTCCATTACTGTTGGTAGTAATAGTGCATTTGCTACTCCATGTGGTATATCATATACTGCTCCTAATGGGTGTGCCATTGAGTGTACTATTCCTAGTCCTACGTTTGAGAATCCCATTCCTGCTACATATTGAGCTATACTCATTCCGTCCATATCTTCTAAGTTTTTATCTGCTACTGCTCCTCTTAGATGTTTTGCTATTAATTCAATAGCTTTTATCTCAAACATATCAGATATTACATGAGCTCCTTTAGTTATATATCCTTCTATTGCATGTGTTAATGCATCCATTCCTGTTGCTGCTATTGTTTTATTTGGCATTGTTAACATTAATTCTGCATCAACTATTGCTACTAATGGAATATCTTTAGGGTCTACACAAACTATTTTTCTATTTTCATCTTCTAATGTTATTACATAGTTTATTGTTACCTCTGCTGCAGTTCCACAAGTTGTTGGTAATGCTATAATAGGTACACATTTAGTATGTGTAGGAGCAACTCCCTCTAATGATTTTATATCTTCAAACTCTGGGTTGTTTTTAGTTATAGCTATTGCTTTAGCAGTATCTATTACAGATCCTCCACCTACTGCTACTATAAAGTCTGCTCCAGCTGCATTAAATGCTGCTAATCCATCTACACAGTTTTTAACAGTTGGGTTTTGTTTGATCTCAACAAATACATCATAAGGAACATTAGCATCCTCTAAAACTTTTTTAACTTTATCTAACACTCCACAACTTTCAAGAACTTTATCACTTACAAGTAAAGCTTTCTTATACCCTCTAGCTTTTACCTCAACAGCTAAATTTTCTCTACTTCCAACTCCAAAATAACTAGTTTCATTTAATATGTATCTTGCCATTTTTTCCCTCCAAGCACTCTACTTAATATACAGTTTTTAAAATATTCTATTTTATAGAATATTTTAACTCAAATGTTTATTTACATATGAAATAATTTCTTTAATTTTTTGTTCTTGTTCTTCATTAGCATTTAAAAAAGGTTTTATACTATAATCATTTAAAGATATTCCACGTAAGATCATTGCTTTTTTCATAATAGGAATAAAAGGAGTTCCAATTTCATAAAGTTTCATCATTTTATCCACTATTTTTTGTAATCTACTAATCTCTGTCAAATCTTTTTCATTAATAGCTTTTATCCATTTAGAAAAAACTTCTGGATATAAATTTGATAATCCTCCTATACATCCATTTCCACCAGATAATATTACATGTGCTAAGTTTTCATCATATCCTGATAAAACTACAAAATCAGGGAACTCATCTCTTACAGTTGCTAATAATCTTCTCGTGTGTCCCATTTCACTTACAGTATCTTTAAATCCTACTATATTTTTATTTTTACGCAATAAATTTAAAGTAATTTCTGCTGTTAAATCATATCCATTTCTATCAGGAAAATTATATAGATAAATATCTCCTTTTACTTGTTTAGCAACTTCATCAAAATAATATTCTATACTTTCTGGTGATAATGAGAAATAGTAAGGTCCTATTATCATAACAGCATCAGCACCTCTTTCCAATGCATAATTTGATAATTCCACTGTTTCTTCTATTGTCATACAACTAGTTCCTATATATAATTTTACTCTTTTATTAATATAATCAGTTGCTAAATCAATTAATTCCTTTTTAGCTTCCATTGACATAGAGAAAAATTCTCCTGTACTTCCCATTATAACAATTCCATCTATTCCACCTTTTATTAAATGTTCCCAAACATTTCTATTTGCCTGAGCGTCTAGTTTTCCTTCCTCATTAAAAGCTGTTACTACTGGTGTTAAATACATTGCCTTTTTCATAAATTTCTCCTTTATTCTACTTTATTTATTAATTCTCCTATTTTTTCTATTTTACATTTTACAATATCTTCTTTTTTTAAAAATTTAGGTGGATTATATCCTAATCCTACTCCATCTGGAGTTCCAGTTATAATAATATCTCCTGGTTCTAAAGTTATTCCATTTGATATTTCTGAAATTATTTTTGGAATATTAGATAACATATATTTAGTATTAGAATTTTGTCTAAGTTCCTCATTAACTTCACTATAAATATCTAATTCTAATGGAAATGATAATGCTGATTTATGCAAAATTACTGGGCCCATAATAGAATAAGTATCTATACTTTTTCCTCTATACCATTGAATATGTTCTTTTTGTAAACCTCTTGATGAAATATCATTAAAAATTGAATAACCAAAAATATATTTTTCAACTTCTTTTTCAGGTATATTTTTTCCTGATTTTCCTATAATTACTGCTAACTCCACTTCATAATCTAACTTTTCATCTAAGTCTAGTCTGCTTTTAATATTTTGATTTGTTCCTATTATCTCAGTAGCCCTTTTTGAAAAATAAACAGTTTTTTCAGGAGTTTTAAATGAATTATCAAATTTCTCTTGAGTTTCTATTAAATGTTTTCTATAATTTACTCCAACACAAATAATATCATGAATTGGCTTTCTTATAGGAGAACAAATTCTTACTTCATCAACTTTATATTTTCCAATTTCATTATCTATTTTAATTTTTATATTTTTTAATACTTCATCATCAGTTTTCTCAATAAATTCAATCATTGAATCTCTTTTATTTTCATTTGTAGTAAAAAGTTCTATAATGTTTTTTTCGCTTTTATCTAGTATTCCTATTTTTTCTATATTATTGACAAAAAATCTTATAAATTTCATGGAAAACTCCTTTTAAAATTTATATCTAAAAGCAGAGAAAAATTTCTTTCTCTGCTTTAAAGGTTATTTATTATACATAATTACAAAGTCTAGCTATAGCTGTTTCTGTATACCCTAATGTTTCAGCTTTTGTTTGTTTTCCATTTGCTACTTTTAAAACTTCTTCTAATAATTCATTTCCTAATTCTTTTAGTGTTTGTGGTCCATAAATTACTGGACTTGCATCAATATCAATATTATCTTTCATATTTTCAAATGTTATTTTATTTCCTGTTATTTTTATAACTGGTGATATTGGATTTCCTGTAGGTGTTCCTCTTCCTGTTGAGAATACTATTATTTGTGCTCCTCCTGCAACCATTCCTGCTACTGAAGAAGGGTCATTTCCTGGAGTATCCATTATTACCAATCCTTTTTCAGTTACTGGTTTTCCATAATCAAATACTGCATTTACAACTGAATGTCCACCTTTGTGAATACATCCTAAAGATTTTTCTTCAAGAGTTGTTAATCCTCCTGCTATATTTCCTGGAGATGGATTTCCTATTCTAACTTCTTCTCCTACTAATTGTAGTGCTTTTTCATATCTATGTACTATATCATAAATTCTTTCTTTTACTTCTTCATTTTTTGCTCTTGAAGCTAATATATGTTCAGCCCCTATAAATTCTGTTGTTTCTGATAAAATTGAAGTTGATCCTAATTCTACTAAACGATCACTTAATTCACCGATTAATACATTTGACGCAAGACCACTAGTTGGATCTGAACCACCACATTCTGTTCCTATTATTAATTCTGAAATATCACATTCTTCTCTTTGTTGCATAGAAGCTTCTTGAGCCATTTTTCTTCCAGCACGTACTGCTCTCTCTATTGTTGTGATTGTTCCTCCATTTTCTTGAATTATAAATGTTTCCATTGGTTTATTTGTTCTTTCTCTAATAGCATCTACAACTAAATCCATTTGACAGTTTTCACAACCTAAAGATACCACTATGATACCATAAACATTTGGATTTGCTGCCATCCCAGCCATTACATCCATAGTTAACTGTTGATCTCCTGTTACTTGTGAACAACCATTTTGGTTATTAAAAGTTACAGCTCCCTCAATTTGTGAAGCAATTATTCTAGTTGTGTCTGAAGCACAAACGCTCGCTGGTAATATAAATATTTTATTTCTGATTCCTACTTTCCCATCTGGTCTTCTATATCCTAAAAATTTCATTTTAACTTCCTCCTTTATTTTAAAGTTCTTCTCTATGACTTTCTACATTATGTACATGTACATGTTCACCTTTTTTTATATCTCTTCCTGCTATACCAATATGTTCTCCATATTTAACTACTGGTTCACCTTTTTTTATATCTTTATTTGCCAATTTATGATAAATTTGAACATCTGTTAAAGCCTCTAAAGAAACAGTTTCATTTTCTAATTTATAAGTTACCACTTCTCCTTTTTTTACTGTTTCTATTGCTACAGCTACATTATCTTTTTTATCAATTACTACAGCATTTATTTTCATTAAACTTCCTCCTTTGTTTTGAAATATTTTTATTTTTTATTATTTTATTCTAGGTTTAATTTATTTCTTCTTTTATTTTATCAAATTGTGGACAACCATATTTTTTTGCCCAATAATTTGTCATTAATGGAGCTAATATTGCTGTTACTACTACTGCTGCTGCTACTTGAGTTGTTGCACCGCCTACATATGGAGCCCAAGCAGGATCTATTATCCCTACTGCTGCAGGTACTGCTACTGCATTTCCAGCAGTTGTTGCTACTGCCCATCCTGCATATCCTGGTCTTCTTCCTATTACTCTATCACAAAATACTATAAAAGCTCCACCTACAAATACTGATATTAATCCTAATACTATTCCTGGAATTCCTCCTTTTAAAACATTTCCTAAATTTATACCTGCTCCTAATGTAAATCCAACAAACGGTATTAAAATATCTCCTGCTGGGGCCATAAAATCTCTCATAGATTTATCAAGATTTCCTATTATCATTCCAACAATTATAGGTACTACTGTAGCTACTAATGCCATAAATGGTACATTAGCTAATCCTGATGCTCCTAATGCTATTAACGTTAATAACGGTCCATCATTCAATGCTAAAAGTGCCATCGCAGCACAATCAGTTGTATCTCCATAAGTTTTCATTAAAGCAAGATATACACTTCCATTACTATTTGTTACTGCACTTATTATTGCTAAAGTTGTCAATCCACAAATTCCTGCAAATCCAAATATCTTTCCAACTGCTATTCCAATAGCAGCTCCAATTAAAAATTTAGAAACTAATAAAATTCCCCCACGTTTAACTACTTTTGGCATATCTGCTAATTGTAATGTTGTTCCTAAGCAAAATAATTGTATTCCCATTGCTGTAGCAGCCCCAGCACTCGAAAAAGTTGCAGTTGTAAATGAACCAATTTTTAAAGCTTCTGGAAAAAAAGTATTCATAAAAGATCCTATTAGTAAGGGAACTATCATCATTCCTGCTGGAACTTTTCTTAAAAATTTTAAAATCATAATCTTCCTCCTAAAATTTAAAACGATCGAGCTCATTTCGTATATACGAACCTAATATTTATATACGTATTTTATAATTAAATATTAATATATTTTTTTTTAAATGTCAATACTTTTTTAAAAAAAACTTTTTGCAATATTTTAGAACACTTTTTATTTTTATAAAATTATACCTTTTTTTAATAAAGTTTGTTATAATAATATATAATCTTATATTTAATTTTAGAGGTGAAAAGTGAAAAATAATGAACATAATCCAACTCTTCGAGTTTTAAATATCTTAGAAACTCTTGCGTCTAATCCAGAAGGATTAACTTTAACTCAAATATCGGAAAATATAAATTCTCCTAAAAGTACTATTTTGCCAATAATTCATACAATGGCTAATAAAAAATTCGTTTTCTTTAACGAAAAAACTTATACTTACACTATTGGTATAAACTCTTTCTGCATAGGTTCTTCATATATTGGAAATATGAATGCATTACAGTTTATAAAATCTGAAATGGAGTATGTTGTAAAAAAAACAGATGAGATATGTCAAATGGGAATATTAGAAGGAAATAGTGTTCTTTATGTTGCTAAAGTCGATTCTACTAATCCTATTAGAATTTTATCTTCTGTTGGAAAAAAACTTCCAGCTTATTGTACTGCTTTAGGTAAGGCAATGTTATTTAAATTTTCAAAAGAAGAATTAGAATCTCTTTATCCAAATGGATTAAAAAGATACACTAAAAATACAATTACTGATTTTGAAATTTTTTATAAACATTTAAAAGAAATTGAAAAAACAAAAATTGCAACTGAATATGGAGAAGTTAACGAAGAGTCAAGTTGTATAAGTGTTCCTTTAATCTATAATCATAAAATTATTGCAGCTATAAGTGTAAGTGCTCCATCTTTTAGGTTAACTCCACAAAAGGAACAAGAAATAATCAAGTATTTAAATAATGCAAAGGAAAAAATTGAAATTTATTTTAGGGAACATGAAATAAATAATTCACAACTAATTTTAAATCGTTAAAAATTTTATAATTAATCATTCTTTCTTTATAAAATATTTTTTATTTTTAAACTTCAAAAAAAATTAAAATAACTCTCAATGAGAATTTATCGCATTTTACGCTTTAAAATAAAACAAAATATTTTTTTTGAAATTAAAAACTTGATTTTTAAATTAAAAAATGTTATAGTGAGGCTGTGGAAATATTTTATAAATTAGGGGGAATTTAACTATGAAAAAACTAGTATTTTTTTTATTAACAATCATTTCTATTTTTTCTTTTGCTAGTAATAATGTTCTATATGATGGGAAAGTAGAAGGAAAAAAACCAAAGGTAAAGGTTATGACTTATAACATTGCAGCTGGGGCAAATAACTTTAAAGTTAATTTAGAAAAGACAGCAGAAGCAATAAAAAAAGTAAATCCTGATATTGTAGGAATTCAAGAAGTTGATAGATTAACTAATCGTAGTGGAAAAGTTGATCAAGCTAAAGTTTTAGCTGAATTAACTGGGTATAATTTAGTATTTGGAAAAACTATTGATTTTGATGGTGGAGAATATGGAATAGCAATTTTATCTAAACACCCTATTTTAAATCACTATCAAATTAATCTTCCAAGCTCAGATGAACAAAGAATTGCTTTAATTGCAAATGTTGAAGTTCCTGGTTTTGAAGTTCCAATTACTTATATCAATACTCACTTAGATTGGCATGAAAATCCTGAAACTCGTATGTCACAAATTTATGCAATAGATGAACATACTTTAGATATTAGAGGAATTAAATTATTAGGTGGAGATTTTAATGATACTCTTAATTCAAATGTTATTCAACATCTAAATCGTTATTGGACACCTGTAATAACAGAAGAAAACGATCATAGAACATGGCCAGCAATTAATCCAGAAGTTGGATTAGATTATATTTTTACAAATCATGCTCAAGTTTGGGAAGCTAAAACATATATTCCAAATAGTCCTAAGAGTATGAAAAAAGATGGTATTGAATGGAATAAAGTAAGTGATCATATGCCAATAATTACAGAATTAACATTAATCGAAAAATAAAAAATTTTATATTATATCTTGAATCTTAAATAATATAACTACTTAAATTTAATAAAAAATTAAGACTTTCTTCATAAATTTGGAGGAAGTCTTTTTTGTTACTAAAAATATGATATACTATTGAAAAATCTCTTACTAGAATTAAAATCACTAAAAT
>DXSD01000059.1 GCA_019410665.1 Fusobacterium sp. | reverse complement strand
TAGTAATAGTAAAATCAAAATCTTCTAACTTCATATACTCTATCTTTGAATTATTTTTTTTAAAATTGGTAGAAGAAGAAAATTTCAAAACTTCAAATTCTCTTGTAATAATAAATCCTTGATTTTTATAAGCGGAGATTGCTGTATGATTTTGTTGTAAAGTTTCTAAATAATAGTCTTGAATATTATATTTTAATAATTCTTTTTCTTCAAAAGAAAAAAGTTGGGTAAATATTTTTTTACCTCTATGCTCAGGAACTATCCCTGTGGCTACATCAAAAATAACCTTTTTATTATTATAAATATTACAAGAGTTGAAAATGAATCCAATTAATTCATTATTGAAAAAAGCTCCATAAGATAATTCTTTATCTACACAACTAGCTTTAAGACGAGTTTTTAACTCTTTTTCAGTTAGATGAAATGGTAAAGGATAATCAGAAAAAGCTTTGTTAAAACAATCAGTAAGTTCTCTATCAGATATACTTTTTAAATTTTTATAACTATACATAAACTCCTCCCTGATTATTTTATATAGATATTCTACCACTTAAATAAAAAATATATGGTTATTGTAGATAACAACTTTTATGTTAGAATTGAACTTATTTTTGAATATTTAGTTGTTTTATAATTTTATTAAATTTAAAAGTTTTGAAATTATAAGTAAATTTCAGGCTCTTTTCTGTTAGTAAATTTACTCTCTAACATCTCAATTATAGGTTGAATAGGGCTATTCTCTACAACTCTACCATTGAAAGTACAGATTTTAACACAAGCATAACAATGAATACATTTTTCTACCTGAACTATCTCAGGTTTTCTAGAATCAATAGCTCCTACAGGACAAACAACCCAACACTTTCTACAATATACACAATTATTATCAATAGTTGGGGCAAAAATTCTTGTAGGCATCTCAGGTTTATATGGTCTATTTCCTGGGAAAATAGGAGTTGAAAAATCATCACTATTTAATTTTTCCACTATTTTTTTACCAAAATCAAAAGCTAACTCTAAATCCTCATTATCAGGTCTATTAGTTGCTACTTTTCTACTATAAGAGTGTTCACCAATAAAAGCTCCACCCCCTAGAATTTTAAATCCATTTTCTTTTAGAATATCTTCTAGTTCTACTAAGGCATCTTCATAAGCTCTATTTCCATAAACTACTACAGGAATAGCATAACTATTTCCCTTAATAGAGTGTAGAGTTTTTAATATAATTTGAGGAACTCTACCAGCATATACAGGAACTCCAATTATAGCTAAAGAATCATTATCAACTACATAAGAGTCGAGATTTTTATCTATAAAAGTTAGATTGATCTCTTCTAACTCAAGCCCTGTTCCTAAAGCTATCTTCTCAACTACTTTTTTAGTTGTATTAGTGGGGCTAAAATAGAAATATTTTACTTTTTTTATTGTCATAAGTCCACCTCTTAAATTTTTATATAATAAAGCCACTTCCTAAAACTTTTTTATCTTCATCATAAAAGACAACCCCTTGTCCAGGAGTTACAGCTCTAACTTTGTTCTCTATAAATTTTACTTTTACATTTCCATTTTCTAAAGTTTCTAAAAGACATTTATGAAGTTTATCTCTCGAACGAGTTTTAGCCCAACAGATAACTCCATTTAATTCCTCAAATTTATCTAAAGAGATAAGATTTATATTTTCAGCAACTAGCTCCTCTTTAAAAAGAAGTTCATTATCTCCTACTATAACATTGTTATTTTTACTATCTAGTTGAATAACATAAAGAGGTTTTTCAGCTGCTATTCCTAAACCTTTTCTTTGCCCAATAGTATAGAAAGCAAGACCATTATGTTCTCCTAATACTTTTCCATCAATTGTAACAATCTTACCTTTTTTCCCAGCTTTACCTCTTGTTTTTTCAAGTAGAAACTCTTTTAATTTTCCATCTTCAACAAAACATATCTCTTGAGAATCTTTTTTAGCATAAACTCTAACACCTAAAAGCTCAGCTAACTCTCTTACCTTTGGTTTTTTTAAATCACCTATTGGAAACATAATATAGTTTAGATTCTCTTTTTTCATTTGAGATAGGAAATATACTTGATCTTTATTTGGATCATCTCCCATAGCTAATACTCCATCTTTAAGTTGAGTGTAGTGACCAGTTGCCATAAAATCAGCTCCTAAAGAACGAGCATAATCCATTAACATACCAAATTTAATATGTTTATTGCAAACCATACAAGGATTAGGAGTTTTTCCTTTTAAATATTCATCTATAAAGTAATCCATGACAACATTTTTAAATTCCTTAGTAGCATCAAGGACATAGTGAGGTATTCCTAAATCATCACAGACTTTTTTTGCATCAGAATCCTCAGGAGAACAAGTTTTCATAGTAATCCCAATTAGATCATATCCTTGCTTCTTTAAAATATAGGCAACAGTAGAGCTATCTACTCCACCACTCATAGCCACAGCTATCTTTATATTTTTATTGTTTTCATTATAAGTTAGATACTTATTAAACTCATTATTTATATTAATCATCTATTAAAATCACCCTTTATTGAAAAATTTTATACATACATAATGCAAGGGTAAGAACCCCACATATTAAAATAATTCCCCCAGATATTTGTGAAATTTTAATCAATCTATCTTCATTTAATACCTTTGTAAAATGTGATATAATGTATGTAGTTATAAACCATTCAGTAGCCCCACCAGAGAAGATTCCTAAAGCTATAAATGGAGCAACAATACTAGCTTCTTCTGAATAAACTTTCAAAGTAGTAAAAATTACTAAAATAGTAAATATACTAGATATGTTAGCAAGTGCTAAAAAAAAAGTGGTAAAATAATCTTTAATCATACCAGCTGGTGTACACTCTATTTTTTTTATCCTTACCTTTTTCTCCAGTTTTTTCCATCCTATAAAAATCAGAAAAATTGATACAAATAATTGAAAAAGATATTCATATCTTATAATTATATCTTCTACATGAGTAATGAAAAGTAAAGCTGTCATTCCATAGATAACATCAACTGTAACCATTCCCAAAGCTGAAATATAACCTTTTTTTTGATTCTCTATCATAGTTTTTTCCATACAATATATCCCAATAGGTCCAAAGGGAAGAGAGAGGATTAAACCAGTGATAACTCCTTTTAAAGTTGTTAATAACAAAATAATTACCTCCACAATATGATTATTTTAAAGGATTTCCACACTTTGGACAGTAGGAAAACTCTCCAGCTATATTTGTACCACAATGAGGACAAGTATTTGTTTCTAATATAATTTTTTCAACGTCTTCATACACTACTCTTCTAGTATTTAAGACTTTTTCAATACTTTCTAATTTTAACTTGTAGACACTTTTACATTTTTTACACACAATTATATACTCTTTTGAATATTTAAATACAGGAATAAAAAAAATATCAAAGCTTCTACTTAATTCTATTAACGAAAAATTCTCTTCAATACAACCTGTGCATTTAAAAGAGACATCACCAAGATTTTTATTTTTGTTACCTATACCAAAAACACCAATGAAAAACATCTTAACTCCCTTATTACTTATGTAATATATTTATGTAGAACTAATTCTATATTTGATTATATCACATTATAAAAATGTTTTAAAGAGAAATTCTAAAATAGTGTTTTCAACTTAAAAAATATGGTATATAATAGTAGATATTATAATCTAATTTCAAGGAGAGAAGATTTTGGAAAAAAAGATATCAGAAAAAGATATAGAAAAACAGATGGAAAGAGCTTTAGATAAAATTCCTTTTGAGATGCGAAAAATAAAATTTATTCTTTCTGTTGTAAAAAAAATTAATAAGATAAAAAATTTATTTAAATGGAGATAGTAGGAGGGTCAGATGTTATCTGAAAAATTGTTAAAAAAAATAGGAACAATAGCAAAAGAGTTTGAAAAGAGAGGATATACTTTAGAGGAAGATCTAATTGAGTTAATGGAAACTAGAGAGGATATTGCTCAAAGAGTTGAAAATACAAAATTTAAGAAGATTGAGTTTTTCCAAGATGATGAACTTCATTCAGTAGGAATGACACTAGAAGATGTTCAAGTAGAATTTTTCGTTACTGAAGGAGAAGACGAAGAGGGACCTTGGTATGAAGCTGAGGCAGAGATAATATTTTTTTAAAAGTTAAGATAATTAATTTTATACCTGAGGGGGAGATAATATGAAGATTTTCGATGGACATGCAGATATTTGGTATGATGTTGCTGAAAAGAGAAGAAACGGAGAAGAGGGGATTGTAAAAAAATATCATTTAGAAAGAATGAAAGCTGGAAAGATAATAGGTGGGATATTTATAGCTTACTTAGAGCATAAGGAAGGTTATGATGATGAAAAAGAGATGTTTCATCTTATAAATTCAACTATTCATGAGATAAAGAGTAATCCTGAAATTTTTAATATAATTAAAGAGAAAGGGGATTTTAATCGTGGAATAGTTGAGGAAAAATTAGATGTTCTAATGGGAGTAGAGGGGCTTAGAGCTATTGGAGAGAATCTTGATTGGATAGATACACTCTACGAATTGGGATTTAGACATGCTTCATTAACTTGGAATGAGGAAAATGCCTTAGCCACTGGAGTAGTTGGAGATGAAAATAGAGGGCTTACCCCTAAAGGAATTGAGGCTATAAAAAAGATGGAAAATTTAGGTATGATTATAGATGTTTCTCATGCTAATGAAAAAACATTCTGGAATATTTATAATAATACTACAAAACCTATAATTGCTTCACATTCTAATTGTAAAGCTTTATGCTTACATAGAAGAAATCTTACTGATGAGCAAATAAAAGCAATTGGAGATAGAGGAGGATTAGTTGGAGTTAATGCCTATAGAGGCTTTGTAGATTTAGATCCTGAAAAACAGAATTTAGAAAGATATGTAGATCATATAGAGCATATAATATCTCTAGTTGGTATAAAACATGTAGCATTAGGTTTCGATTTCTGTGAATATCTGTATCCTGATAAAAAAGAAGAGGAAATAAATCCAGATGGATTAGAGAACGCTTCAAAAGCTTTTTCTGTAATAGAAGAACTAAGAAGAAGAGGATATAGTGAAAGTGATATAAGAAAAATAGCCTATGAAAATTTTATGAGAGTAATAGAAACTATATTGAAGTAGTGTGCTAATGATGTTTTATATTTAAGAAAATAAATATAAACTTAAGTATAAAAAAGCTGAGTAAGATATTTTTAATGCTACTCAGCTTTTTTGTATTATTAATATAAAATTATTCTTGTACTGGTTTCTTTAAGAATCCTATGATTAAAGCAGTTACCACAGATCCTAAAACTATTGAAATTAGGTACATAACAGGATTTGTTACAACAGGTAATACAAATAATCCTCCATGTGGAGCTGGTAATTGTACTCCAAATAACATTGATAATCCTCCAGCTAATCCAGCTCCTATTACACAAGCGGGAATTACTCTAATTGGGTCTGCTGCTGCGAATGGGATAGCTCCCTCTGTGATGAATGATAATCCCATAACATAACAAACTTTTCCAGCATCTTTTTCATCTTTAGTGAATTTACTTTTAAATAAAGTAGTAGCTAGTGCTATTCCTAAAGGTGGAACCATTCCTCCAGCCATTACTGCTGCGTGAGGATAGTAGTTTCCAGCTGTTATCATAGCTATACCAAAAGTGAAAGCAGCTTTATTTACTGGACCTCCCATATCAATAGCCATCATTCCACCAAGTAAAACACCTAATAAGATAAGATTTCCAGTTCCTAAACCTTGTAAGAAATTAGTAACTCCACTATTTAAAGTAGCTATTGGATTTATAATAACTCCATACATTAGAGCACCAGTTATAAAAGTTCCAAATAATGGATATAGTAACACAGGTTTTAATCCTTCAAAACCTTCTGGTAACTTAGCAAATAGTTTTTTCAACAGAACAACAACATATCCTCCAAGGAATCCTCCAATAAGTCCTCCTAAGAATCCACCACCATTGTTTAAAGAGATCAGTCCTCCTACCATTGCTGGAGCAAAACCAGGTCTATCAGCTATACTCATACCAATAAATCCAGCCATTACAGGAATCATAAGGAAGAAAGCATTTCCTCCACCAATATCACTTAATAATTTTGCTAATGGGTGGAAAGAAGGGTCAGCTGGATTGCTAGCATTTATTCCAAACATGAAAGAAATAGCTATTAAGATACCTCCTCCTACTACAAATGGTAACATGTTAGAAACACCAGACATAAGATGTTTATAGAAACCTGTCTTCTCTTTTTTAGTAGTTTCTTTCGTTCCTTCATTAGAAACTCTGTATATAGGAGCACTTTGATTTAAAGCATTTTTAATTAAACCTTCAGGATTTTTGATTCCCTCTTTAACTGGAACTATTTCAACATGTTTTCCAGCAAATCTTTCCATTTCAACATTTTTATCAGCAGCTACAATGATACCTTTAGCCATTTTGATCTCTTCATCTGTAATTTGATTTTTTACACCAGTAGAACCATTAGTTTCAACTTTAATATTAACTCCCATCTCTTTAGCTTTTTTTATAAGAGCATCAGCAGCCATATAAGTGTGAGCTATTCCTGTAGGACAAGCAGTTACAGCTAAAACTTCTGGAAATTCTCCATTTTCAACCATAGGAGTCTCTTCTTTAACTTCTCCATTAAGTATTTCAATAACTTCTTCTGGAGATGTAACCTCTAGTAATTTTTCTCTTATCTCATCATCAAGAAGCATAGTTGTAAGTTTAGATAATACCTCAATATGCGTGTCTGAAGCATTAGCAGGTGCAGCTATCATGAAAAATAATTTAGAAGGCTCTCCATCTAAAGATTCATAATCAACCCCATTTTTTGATAATCCAAAAGCAATACTAGGAATTTTAACAGCAGAAGTTTTAGCATGAGGAATAGCAATTCCCTCTTCTAATCCAGTAGAACTTTGACTCTCTCTTGCTAAAATAGCCTTTTTATACTCCTCTTTATCATTTAATTTTCCACCTTTATAAAGGATATCTACCATTTCCTCTATAATTTCAGCTTTAGTTTGACCTTGTAGATTTAGATTAATACACTCAAGTGTAAGCATATTTTTAATCATAGTTCCTCCCTTAATACTTTTTTATCTCTATTTGATTTAATAAGTTTTTCATACCTTCTAATGTAGTTAAACCTTCAGAAAAAGCTGTAGAACTTCCAGATGCTATTCCATATTTATAAGCTTCTTCTAACTTCATTCCTTGAGTTAATCCATAAATAACTCCAGCAACCATAGAATCCCCAGCTCCAACTGAACTGATTAACTTTCCTACAGGTGCATTTCCAATATAAGTTTCATCTTTTGTAATAAGGATTGATCCATCTTTTCCCAATGAGATCAATACATTTTCACTTCCTAGAGCTTGTAACTCTTTTCCAGCTTCTATGATCTCTTCAACAGAGTTAAGTTTTCTGTTAAAAAACTCTTCTAACTCATGATTATTAGGTTTAGTTAAGTACACTTTCTCTTTTAATCCTAAAACAAAAGGAGTACCTCTACTATCTAAGATTACTTTTGTATTAGCTGGTAATCTTTTAATAATTTGAGCATATATATCCTTTGTAACAGAACCAGGAACACTTCCAGATAAAACTACAATATCCTCTTCCTTTATAGAGTTAAACTTATTAAGTAATTCCTCTACTTTTTCATTTGAAATAGTTGGAGCTTTTCCAGCTATCTCTGTTTCACTATCAGAAGTTTTTAATTTAATATTTATTCTAGTATTTTCACAAAGTTGGATAAAATCACTATCTATCTCGTATTGACCTAAATGTTTTATAATATAATCTCCAGTAAAACCACCAACAAAACCAAGAGCTCTACTATCTGTAGAGAAATTTTTTAAAACTTTAGATACATTTATTCCCTTTCCTCCAGGAAGAGTATAACCATCATCTAATGAATTTAAACCACCTAATTGAAAATTTTCAATACTCATATAATAATCAATTGCTGGATTTAAAGTAAGTGTGTATATCATTCTTCTTCTCCTTTATAATTAAAATTTAAATCTTTAGGTATCTCTATTTCAGTAATTAATTCTCCCTCATCTAGTGTGGCAAAATTAACAAAAGATTTTTTATAAAATTTAGATGAGTCACAGAGAAAATAAACTTTTTTACTTCTTTTAATAGCCTCACTTTTAACAATAGCTTCCTTTGGATCAGGGGTAGAATATCCCTCAGGACTTATACCATTTGCACCAATAAAGGCAATATCTATATTATAAGTTCTAAGTGATTGCACAGCTCCTATTCCAACAGTAGCTCCAGTAGTAAATTTGGCTTCTCCTCCTATGAGATGAGTTTCTATTCCGTATTTTCCTAACTCTTCAAGAAGAGTAATACCATTTGTAACAACGATGATATTTTCCTTGTTTTCAAGATACTTAATAATAGTTTCAGTAGTACTTCCAGCATCTAAATAGAGAATACTACCATTTTTAATAAATTCTATAGCTTTTTTAGCTATTTTTTCTTTAGCCTTAAGGTGTAATTCCTTCTTAGAAATGATATTTTCTTCTTTCTCTTCAGTTAAAATAGCTCCTCCATGTACTCTTTTTAACTTTCCTTGTTTTTCAAGAGTAGTGAGATCTCTTCTAATAGTTGCTTCAGATACTTGAAGCTTATCTATCAATTCTTGCAAGGTTACACTTCTTTTTTCTTCTAAAATTTTTAAAATAGTGCTTAATCTACGAACATTCATAATCATTTTACTCCTTTATCCACAATATAAATATAGCATAATATTTAATTAAAATCAATCATTTTCTTTCAAAACAATCAAAAACGATCAAAAAAATTAGAAATATAAAAAAAGAGAAAATCTTACTAATGCTGTTAAGTCTCTTTTTTAGCCTATTACAGTAAAATTTTCTCTTTAAATATTTAATTATCTAACTTTAAATTTTATTTCATCATTTTCTAAAATTACATCTACATTATCTTTTTCTTTAATTTCATTAGAAAGTATAAGTTTTGCAAGAGATGTTTCTAGTTCTTTTTGAATATATCTTCTAAGTGGTCTTGCTCCATATTGAGGCTCATAAGCATTTTCAGCTAAATAGTTGATAACTTCTTCAGAGAAATTAAGTTGGATATATCTGTCTTTTAATTTTTCTTCTACAGATTTTAAAGCAAGTTTTACGATATCCTTAATTGAAGCTAAATCAAGAGCTTTAAATGTAATAATTTCATCTACCCTATTTAAAAACTCTGGTCTGAAATTAGCTTTTAATTGATCTAATACTCTTTCTTTAGTAGCTTCACTTAGGTTTATATCATCAAGAATTAAACTACTTCCAATATTAGATGTCATTATAATTAGGGTGTTCTTAAAATCAACTATTCTACCTTGTCCATCAGTTAATCTACCATCATCAAGAACTTGTAAAAGAATATTAAATACATCTGGATGAGCTTTTTCAATTTCGTCAAATAATATTACTGAATAAGGTTTAGTTCTAACAGCTTCAGTAAGTTGTCCTCCCTCTTCATATCCTACATATCCTGGAGGGGCACCAATTAGTCTAGTAGTCGAGAATTTATCCATATATTCACTCATATCTATTCTAATAACACTATCTTCACTATCAAATAGATTGTAAGCTAAAGATTTAGCTAAATAAGTTTTACCTACTCCTGTTGGTCCTAAGAATATAAATGATCCCATAGGTCTATTTGCATCTTTTAGTCCAGCTCTTGATCTAATCATAGTATCAGCAACAGCTTTAACAGCTTCATCTTGACCTTTAACTCTTTCTTTTAAAGATTTTTCAAGATTTAAGATTTTTTCTTTTTCTGTTTCTGCTAATTTTGATACTGGAATACCTGTCCATTTAGAAACAATATCAGAAATCTCATCTGAAGTAACTTCTTGTTTTAAAAGTCCACTGCTACCATAAGCAGCATCTAGCTTATCTTGTTGTTCTTTTAATTCTTTTTCTAAAGTTCCAAGTTTTCCATATTTTAATTCTGAAAGTTTTGTTAAATCATAATTTCTTTCAGCTTGCTCCATCTCTAACTTAACTTTTTCAATCTCTTCTTTAATCTCTTTAACTTTAGTAATATCTTTTTTCTCTAATTCCCATTGAGATTTCAAAAGAGATTTTTTAGAATTAACTTCTGCTAATTCTTTTTCAAGATTTGCAAGTCTCTCTTTAGAAGCTGTATCTGTTTCTTTTTTTAGTGCTTCTCTTTCTATTTCAAGTTGCATACTCTTTCTTGTAAGTTCATCAAGATCAGCTGGCATAGAGTCTATTTCAGTTCTTATCATAGCTGCTGCCTCATCAATTAAGTCAATAGCTTTATCTGGAAGTTGTCTATCAGTTATATATCTATTACTCAAAGTGGCTGCTGCTACAATAGCACCATCAGATATTCTTACTCCATGATACATTTCAAATTTTTCTTTTAATCCTCTTAAAATTGAGATAGTATCTTCAACAGTTGGTTCATTTACCATAACTATTTGGAATCTTCTTTCTAGAGCTGGATCTTTTTCAATATATTTTCTATATTCATCTATAGTAGTGGCTCCAATTACTCTTACCTCTCCTCTCGCAAGCATAGGTTTTAAAATATTTCCAGCGTCCATAGCTCCATCAGTTTTTCCAGCTCCAACTATAGTATGGATTTCATCTATAAATAGAATAATATTACCATTTGAGCTTTCTACCTCTTTTAGAACTCCTTTTAATCTTTCTTCAAACTCTCCTCTAAATTTTGCTCCAGCTATTAAAGCTCCCATGTCTAAAGAATAGATAGTTTTTCCTTTTAGAGACTCTGGAACATCTCCGTTTAAGATTCTTTGAGCTAATCCCTCTGCTATTGCAGTTTTACCTACTCCTGGTTCTCCTATAAGTATAGGATTATTTTTAGTTCTTCTAGAGATAATTTGAATAGCTCTTCTTATTTCACTATCTCTACCTATTATTGGATCTATTTTTCCATCTCTAGCTAATTCAACCAAGTTTTTAGCATATTTTTCCAATACTTCATAGTTTGCTTCGGGATTTTGAGAATCTACCTTTTGATTTCCTCTAATCTCTTTCACAGCTTCCTCATATTTTTTTTCATCAAGTCCCAATCTTTTTAATATAGGTAGATGTCTAATAAGTGCCCAGAAAAGATGTTCAACACTTATATATGAATCCCCCATTTTCTCCATAATTCCTTCAGCTTCTATAAGTACTCTATGTGTTCCTTGATCTAAGGTAACATCTCCTAAATTACTTCCTTCTATTCTTGAAAATTTTGAAATTTCATTTTCTAATTGACCTATAATATAATTTAGGTTTAAGTCTAATTTTTCAATAATTCTAGGAATAAGTCCCTCACTATTTTTAAGGAGAGCCAAAGCTAGAAATTCAGGTTTTATAGATTGTTGTTTTGCTTTTATAGCAAGAGTTTGAGCCTCTTGTAACGCAAGTAATGAATTTTCTGTAAATCTATTTTGATTCATAAAAAAACGACCTCCTTTTATTATTAGCACTCTGTAATGATGAGTGCTAATTTATTTATATTTTGATTATAGAACAAAATTTCAAATTTGTCAATCTATTTTCAAACAAAAAATGTACTATTTTTTTATAAAAAAAATAAAAAACTAATTGATTTATTTTTAAAAATATGAAATAATATGATTGTACTATTATTTAAGTATAGGGAGGATTCGTATGGGATTATTTGATTTTTTTAAGAAGAAAAATACTGAGGAATGGTTTGAGATCTATTCTCCATTAAATGGTAGAGTTATTGATTTATCTGAGGTTCCTGATGATGCTTTTGCACAAAAAATGGTAGGAGATGGATGTGCTATAGATCCTGCTGAGGGAGCTATCTGTGCTCCAGTTGCTGGAGATATAGATATATTTGAAACTAACCACGCTGTAAGTTTTGAAACTCCAAATGGATTAGAAATGATAGTTCACTTTGGAATAGATACAGTTACATTAAAAGGAGAAGGGTTTAACAGAGTTGCAACTTCTGATTCTGTAAAAGTAGGAGATAAATTAGTAGAGTATGATTTAGCTTTCATAAAAGAGAAAGCTCCATCAGTTAAAACTCCTGTTATTATCAACAACATGGACGCAGTAGAGAAAATTGAAGTTGTAGCAAAAGGAAAAGATGTTAAGGTTGGAGACCTTATCATGAAAGTTTTATTAAAAAAATAGTTATTTAAAAGCGACTGTTGTAATTTAAGAAATTAAAGTAATTATAACTAATTCAAGAATGACTTTC
>DXSD01000058.1 GCA_019410665.1 Fusobacterium sp. | reverse complement strand
ATAATACTAACTTCACTATTCAATTCATTTAAAAAATTTTCCCAAATAAGTTTTCTATTCCCTTTATTTGCTCCAATCTTTAGTAATTCTAATTGCCAACTTCTTATATCTCTTATTTTATTAAAATATTCAACAGATTTATCTTCACAATTGGCAAATTTATTTAAATCTATTTTTCCTTTACCTATTAATATTAAATTATTATTTTCAAAATAATATTCTTCTGTTTCTAAAATTTTATTTAATTTCTTTTCTTTTTCATCTAACCTTTCTAAAATATCTTTAAATTCATCTTTTGTTTTAAAAATATTACTATCAACTAAATTTAATTCAATCTCTTTTTCATCTTCCTTAGAAACTTCTGTTCTATATTCATTTAAAAACTTAAGTTCCTCATTTGATATTGGACAAGGAACATTCTCTTCAATTTTTCCATTTATCTTATTCAATTTTTTTTCGTTCTCTCTAAGATATTTTCCCAACTCAATTATCGAAAATCCTTCACCATTATAAAAAATTGATTGATTTTCTCTATATTTTATAGAAAAAAGTTGTCTATTAATTTCTTTTATCTCTTTTATCTCTTTTAATCTTTCTTGTTCTAAAATATCTACTTCTTTTTTTAATTTTTCAGAATCAAGTCTCCCCATATTTTCAGTTATATTTTCAACTGAACGAGACATATCACTGTTATCATCATCAAGAATTGAAATACATAATCCTTGAATATTTTTAGGAATTTTATCTTTTAATACTTTTAAAGCTTTTTTTGTATGACTTGTTACTAATACATTTTTTCCTTGTGATAAAAAATGTCCAAGTAAATTAGCAATAGTATGAGTCTTTCCAGTACCTGGTGGTCCTTGTACAACAACAGCTTTATTTCTTTCAATTTTTTCTGCAATCTCTATTTGTTCTATATTAGAATCTTTTACAAAAAGTATCTCATTTCTAGAAATAAAACCTTTATTCTTTTCTCCTGAATTTATAAATAGATTCTCTTTATTTTCAGATAATCCTATCAATTCACTCAATTGTTCTGGTATCTCTCCTAGTTCTTCTATGTTTTTTATAATTTCATCAATAGCTTTCACTATTCCACTATCTTTTTTTCTAATAAATATCAAAGGGTTATCTTCTATAACAATACTATTTCTATTTATCATATGAAAATTTTCTATATCTTTACTATATTGTCCATCTACACTCAATTTATGAATAAACTCTCTAAAGAAATTATCAATCTCACTTCTATCTAATGGGTATATATCCCTCTCTTTCACTTTTTTATCTAACTTTAAAACTCCAGTCAAATTAATATTTTCTATTTCATTTAAAAATTCTGTATAAAGTTCTGTTATATATCCACCATTTTCCATAAAGTTTTTAAGATAAATAATATTTTCTTCTGCGTTAAATTCCAATTTTATTTTTTTTAATATAATAGGATAGTATATATCAAAATTTGGTATTTTTAACATACCATTAGCTAAGACTAATTCTAATGTTTCACTTTCTTTATTTAACTCAAGGTATTGGATGTATAATGAATCAAAAATCTTTCTAACTCTATCTATTTTTCTCTGTTCCTCTACCCAAATATCTCTTTCTCGAATTTTTAAGTTTAAAGTTTCTAATATTTCATCACTTATAGTTACTATCTTACTTACTATTTCTTCTTCTGCATTCTCATTAATAATAATTTCTTCAACTATAATCTCTTTTTTTATTTTTACCCTTTTTTCAAAATTCTCCCATTCTCCTTCAATCCAATCTATAAATTCTTTTTCCAACTTAATTGATTTTAAAAAATTAGGTTTTCTAATTTCTATAATATTTTCATCATAAAAATTATTAAATTCAATATTCTTATCTAAAGGCAAACTATTCAAAAAATAATACCATTTTTCAAATGAAATATTTTTATTAATTAATTTTGAACTTTTACTAACCTCTGAAATATAGTTATATAAAGATATAACTCTTTCCTTATCTCCCACTTTTTCCTCCAAATTTTTTAATATATTACACCATTTATTTTATCATATTTTTTTATTTTATTAAATAAAAAAGAACTTTTAACTTATCTTATTATAATTAAAAGTCCTTTTTATATCTAAAGTATTTATTTAAACTTTTAGATTCATATCTATATGAGGTATTCCATCTTCATCATAAACATCAGAGATAGCCTTAAAACCTAATGAACCATAGAATTCTTTTAAATAGCTTTGAGCACCTATAGTAATCCCATCATCTTTAAAATCATTTTTTACTATATCTATAGCCTCTAATAAGAGCTTTCTAGCATAACCCTTTCCTCTATACTTAGGATTAGTTACCACTCTCCCTATAGATGAAGTTTCATAAGAAACTCCTCTTCTTAAAACTCTACAGTAACACATAATATCTTCTGAAGTTTCATCTAAAAAATATATATGCATAGAACTTTCATCTTTACCATCTAAGTCTAAATAGAGACATTTTTGTTCTACTACAAAAACTTCGCTTCTTAGTCTTCCTATTTCATATACCTCTTTACCATTTAATTCTTCAAATTTTTTTATTATAACCTTCATAGTCTTCCCTCTATTAGAAATCTATTCTTTAGTAAACCCTAACTCTTCTGCTAAGTGACAAGCATAAAAATGTCCAGTTCCAACCTCTTTTAATTGTGGATCCTCTTGTCTACAGATATCTTTAGCATAAACACATCTCTTAGCAAATCTACACCCTTTTTCAGGATTTATAGGAGATGTTATCTCTCCTTGCAGTTTTATTCTTTCCATTTTTTTCTTTATACTTGGTACAGGAATTGCTGATAACAATGCTTTTGTATATGGATGAATTGGATTTTTAAATAGCATCTTAGATGGTGCCTTCTCAACTAATTGTCCTAAATACATTACTGCTATATCATCAGAGAAATGTTTTACTACTGATAAGTCATGTGTTATGAACATATAAGTAAGTCCTAATTCCTCTTGTAAATCCTTCATTAAGTTTAGTACTTGTGCTTGAATTGAAACGTCTAGAGCTGATACTGGCTCATCACACACTATAAATTTAGGTTTTAATGCTAGTGCTCTAGCGATTCCTATTCTTTGTCTTCTTCCTCCATCTAGTTCATGAGGATAAGTATTCATAAGTCTTTCTGCTAAACCAACTGTTTCCATTAGCTCCTTAACTCTTGCTGCTAACTCCTCTTTTGTTTTACACATTTTATGAATAATTAATGGTTCTGCTATTATCTCACTAACAGTCATTCTTGGATTTAAAGATGCAAATGGATCTTGGAAAATGATTTGCATCTTCTTTCTCATCTCTCTCATTTGCTCTTTATTGTAATTTCTGATATTCTCTCCTTCAAAAAGAATCTCTCCATCAGTAGCTTCAAGAAGTCTTAATATAACCCTTCCTGTTGTAGACTTTCCACATCCTGATTCTCCAACTACTCCCAGTGTTTTTCCCTCACAAATAGTAAAGTTTATATCATCTACAGCGTGTAAAAGTCCCTTAGGAGTATTAAAATATTTCTTTAGATTTTTTACTTCTAATAAAACTTTGTTGTTCTCCATCCTATTTCTCCTCCTCTATTGCTTTTACCTTACCTTCACAAATAAGACATCTTACTTTGTGTCCAGGTACAATCTCTGTTACCCCTGGTTGTTCTACTGAACAAAGCTCAGTAGCATGTGGGCATCTTGGATGGAATTTACATCCTGATGGAAGATTTGTAGGATCTGGCATTAATCCTTGAATAGGTTTTAATCTATCGCACTCTTCATCTAGGCTAGGTATTGATCCAAATAATCCATGTGTATATGGATGTTTTGGATTTTCAAATACATCTTCTAATGTTCCCGCTTCTACTATCTCTCCAGCATACATTATAGCTACCTTATCACAAACTTGAGCAACTACTCCAAGATCGTGTGTAATAAGTATCATAGCTGTTTTAAACTTCTCTTTTAAGTCATTCATTAAGTCCAATACTTGTGCTTGTATAGTAACGTCTAGAGCTGTAGTAGGCTCGTCAGCAATTAATAGTTTAGGGTTACAAGCTAAGGCAATAGCTATAACAACTCTTTGCTTCATTCCCCCTGAAAATTGGTGTGGGAAATCATTTGCTCTAGCTCCTGGAATACCAACTAACTCTAGCATCTCTTTAGCTTTCTCAAAAGATCCCTCTTTTCCTAATTTTTCATGTAGCTCTATAACTTCAGCAATTTGCTCTCCAACAGTCATTACAGGGTTTAATGAAGTCATAGGGTCTTGGAATATCATAGATATCTTTTTTCCTCTTATTGTCCTCATTTCCTCTTCTGTTTTAGAAAGTAAATCTTCTCCTTCAAAAACTATTTTCCCGCTTAATATCTTTCCAGGAGGATTAGGTACTAATCCCATTATTCCTAAAGCTGTTGTTGTTTTTCCAGCTCCAGTTTCTCCAACTAGTCCTATTGTTTCTCCCTCTCCTAACTCTATTTCTAGATTATTTACAGCTGCTACTGTTTCATCTTCAGTAACATATTGTATTGTTAAATCCTTTATATCTAATAATTTACTCATTGACACTTCCTCCTAAATAACTACTGTTTCAATCTTGGGTCTAGGGCATCTCTCAATCCATCTCCTAATAAGTTTAGAGAAAGAATTGTTATCATTATAGCTACCCCTGGGAATGTAGTTACCCACCAAGCATATCTTAGGTATTGTCTTCCACCTGATAACATAGAACCCCATTCAGGAGCTGGTGGTTGAATTCCTAATCCAATAAAACTTAATCCTGCAGTTGATAAAATTGCACTAGCTACCCCTAAAGTTGCTTGTACAATTACAGGAGCCAATGAGTTAGGTATTATATGTCTGAATATTATTCTAGTATTACTTGCTCCTATTGCTTTAGCAGCTTCTATAAACTCTTGGTCTCTTATAGATAAAACAGAAGCTCTAACTATTCTTGCATAACTAGGAACACTTGAAATACTTATTGCTAGCATAAGATTTATAATACTTGGTCCCAAAGCAGAAACGATAGCAATAGCTAGTAATATACTTGGTACTGCTAAGAATATATCCATAATTCTCATTATTATATTATCTAATTTACCACCATAGTAACCAGCTAAAGCTCCCAATATTCCACCTATTATAATTGAGATTCCAACTGCTACTATACCAACTTGTAAAGACACTCTTGTTCCATGTATAAGTCTTGCAAAAATATCTCTTCCAAACTCATCTGTTCCCAACCAGTGAGCTGCACTTGGTCCTTGTAATCTATGAGCTAAGTTTTGTTTTATTACAACATCATCATAGTCAGCTATAACATCAGCAAAGATTGCTAATAAAACAAGTATGACTAATATAAATAATCCAACTAAAGCCATTTTATTTCTTTTTAGTCTTCTCCATACTTCTCCCCACTGACTTCTTTTTTTATTTGAAGTATTTACATTTGACATTATTATCCCCCTCACTACTTATATTGAGATTTAATTCTAGGATCAACATAAGCATACAATATATCTACCAATAAGTTAACCACACTAAAAGCTGCTGCTAGGAAAACAACTGCAGCTAAAACTGTTGGTGTATCTTTCTGTCTAATTGCATCTACCATCAATCTTCCAACACCTGGCCAAGAATAAACAGACTCAGTAAGTACTGCTCCTCCTAATAGGTGCCCAAACTGTAATCCAACAACTGTTATTATTGGTATTAAGGCATTTTTTAGAGCATGTTTATTAATAACTACTTTTTCTGCAACTCCCTTTGCTCTAGCTGTTCTTATATAGTCTTGTCTAATAACTTCTAGCATAGATGAACGAGTCATTCTTGTGATAATAGCAGCTGATCCAACTCCCAAAGTTATTGCAGGAAGGATTATACTATCAAAACCATCAAATCCTCCTGAAGGTAATAACCCTAATTTAACTGAGAAAGTTAAAATTAACATAAGTCCTAACCAGAACACTGGCATAGAAACTCCTAATAGAGCTATTAACATACTAAAGCTATCTAAGAATGAGTATTGTCTAGTAGCTGAAATTATTCCTATTGGTATACCTATACAAATTGAAATAATAATACCTATTACTGCTAATATTAAAGTATTCGGAAATCTTGCAAATATCTCCCCAAAAACTTCTCTACCAGTGGTATACGATCTTCCAAAATCTCCCAAAATAGCATTTTTTACAAATCTTAAATACTGTATGAAGAATGGATCATTTAATCCCATCTCTTCTCTTAATTTTAAAACTGCCTCTTTAGGAGCATTCTCTCCTAAAATTAACTGTGCTGGATCTCCAGGTGTTAAAGACATTATAGCAAAAACCAATAACGATACTCCCAATAAAACAGGAATAAGTAGTAAAATTCTCTTTAATACATACTTGTGCATATCCTCTTTGACACTCTACATTTAAGTGCCCTCTCCTTTCTTTATATATTTATTTTAAAAAGGCTGTATCAATTAAGACACAGCCTATAATAACTTTCTTAGATTAATTTGATTTAAATTTTACCCCATAAAGTCTGTGATGTCCTGCTGGTTTAAGTTTAAAGTTTTCTATATTTTTTTGTAGTGCTGCATTTTGTGATTTATATGCAGTTACATAATATGGAATCTCTTCTTGAGCTATAATTTGTACCTCTTTATATAACTCTTTTCTTTCCTCTTGATCTATAGACACTCTAGCTTTTGATAGTAACTCATCAACATGTGGATTGCTATAGAATGCTCTGTTTCCTGCTCCTCCAAAACTTGAAGAGTGAAGTAATGGGAATAATCCATAGTCAGCATCTCCAGTTACTGTTACCCATCCTAACATAAACATTTCGTGATCTCCTCTAGCAGTACCATCTAAGTAAGCTCCCCACTCTAAAGTCTCAACTGCTACATCAATTCCTATCTCTTTTAATTGAGCTTGAAGAATTATAGCAATATCTCTTCTCTCAACATTTTCATTTATCCAAATTTTTGTTTTAAATCCATTTGGATATCCTGCCTCTGCTAAAAGTTGTTTAGCTTTCTCTACATTGTACTCCCAAGCTTTAGCTTCTGTTGTATATCCAAATACTTTTGGTCCTATTAATGAGTTTGCTTTCTCTCCTGATCCTTTATATACAGCAGTTATAAAGTCATCTGCATTGATAGCTGTTGCTATAGCTTGTCTTACTTTTATATTGTCATAAGGTGCTTTTCTAGTGTTAAATCCAATATAATCTATTCCAAAAGAAGGCTCTTCTAAATATACTATTGAATCATCAGTTCTTAATTTTTCTCTATCTAATCCTTCAATATCAAAAGCGATATCAATCTCCCCAGTTTCAATTCCTATAGTTCTATTTGATGCTTCTGTAACTGGTCTAAATATAACATTTTTTATAGGTGTTGCTCCTAAGAAATATTCAGGATTTGCTTCTAAAGTAATTTTGTCTCCAGATTGCCATGATACAAATTTATATGGTCCTGTTCCCACTGGATTTTGTCCATAAGAATCTCCACCTTCTTTAACAGCTTTCTCATTTAAAATAGCTGCTGTTGGGTGAGTTAAGTGGTTTAATAGTGCTCCAAATGGCTCACTTGTAGTAACTTTTACTGTATAGTCATCTACCACTTCTATTTTATTAACTGTACCAATTATATGTGAAACTTGAGGAGAAGCTTTCATTCTATCTAATGAGAATTTAACATCTGAAGCTTTTAGTTCCTCACCATTGTGGAATTTAACTCCTTTTCTTAAATGGAATATAGTTGTATTTCCATCTGGTTGCTCCCAAGACTCAGCAAGACTTGGAACTATGTTCATATTGTCATCTTGCTCCACTAATCTATCATAAATTTGAACTGTAACTCTTGAAGTTGGAGCATCATTTGTAGCATGTGGATCTAAAGATTTTGCATCTGCACCATTTGCAACAATTAAAGTATCCTTCTCTTTTGCTACTTCTTTCTCTTTACTTCCACCACAAGAAATAAATAAAAATACTGATAACAGTGTCACTAATAGTAACTTTAACTTTCCTTTCATATTCTTCTTCCTCCTACTTTTTAAAATTCACTATTTTGAAAAAAATTTTTCAATAAGCACATTTTTTTAGAGTATCTTCTTGAGAATGTTCTCTTTCGATACTCTTACTCTAATATTTTTATTTTTTTTGCAAATAATGAATTTTTATTATATCTTATAGTTAAAAATTTACTATATTATCCACGTTTTGTCAAATTAATGATATATATGTATATAATTTAATTGATAAATAAAAATAATAATTACTTTTTTTATAAGAAAGCAATATCAAATTTTCCTATTTTTTTAATACTATTTTCATAAAATTTCATCAATTTTTCTGATCCTTTTTTTACCGTGATTTTTTAATCAATTTTCAAAGTTTTTTAATTAAAAAAACGAGGGTAAACCTCGTTTTTAAACTTAAACTATTTTCTTATTCCTAATCTAGCGATTAAGCTTCTATATCCTTCAAGATCTTTCTTAGTTAGGTAAGCTAATAATCTCTTTCTTTGTCCTACCATTTTTAATAATCCTAATCTTGAGTGGAAATCTTTCTTGTGAGTTCTTAAGTGCTCAGTTAAGTGATTGATTTTCTCTGTTAATAGAGCGATTTGAACCTCAGTTGATCCAGTATCTCCTTCAAATTTTCCAAACTCTTTAATGATTTCTGCTTTACTTCTCATAGCCATTTTTAGTTTCCTCCTAATTTATATATTATCTAAGCTAAGTAATACGAGGCTAACCGTAAAACTGAGCCTAAATTCCTTTGCTATTATAGCATAAATTACTCTTCTTGTAAAGTCTCTTCTACAAGTTTTTCATTATTTTCTTCCACAGGAACTTTTTCAGCTAAAATATCTTCTCCTCTCATTATAGCTTCAAATTCATCTCTATTTAAGTGCTCTCTTTGTAATAGTGCCTTAGCTACTGCATCTAGTCTATCATAGTACTTAGTTAGAGTATCTAAAGTTTCTTTATACATAGTTTGAACTATCTTAAATATCTCTTCATCTACCTCTTTACCTGTTACATCACTATAATATTTTTGTTGGAAATAATCTCCCTCTTTTGTATTATCAAGTAAAATTGGTCCAAATTTCTCATTCATACCAAATCTAGTTACTATTGCATGAGCTATTGCAGTTGCTCTTTCAATATCATTACTTGCCCCTGTAGTTATATCTCCAAATACAATCTGTTCTGCTGCTCTTCCACCATAAAGTATTCTCATCTCATCTAAGAACTCCTTCTTAGACTTATAGCTTCTATCCTCTTCAGGTAGTGCCATAGTATATCCCCCAGCCATTCCTCTTGGTACAATAGATATTTTATGAACTGGATCAGTATCTGGTAGTGCATAGTGCATTACAGCATGTCCTGCTTCATGGTAAGCAGTTATTCTTCTCTCTTTTTCTATAACTTTCTTAGATTTTCTCTCTGGACCTATGCTTACTTTTTCAGAAGCCTCTTCTAAGTCCTCCATAGTAATCTCTTCTCTATTATCTCTTGCAGCTAAAATAGCAGCCTCATTTAATAAGTTAGCTAAATCTGCTCCAACAAATCCTGGAGTCTTTTTAGCTATTGTTCTTAAGTCTACATCTTTAGATAATTTCTTACCTCTTACATGTACCTTTAAAATAGCCTCTCTTCCATCTATATCTGGACTATCAACAAATACTTGTCTGTCAAATCTTCCTGGTCTCATAAGAGCTCTATCCAATATCTCAGGTCTATTTGTTGCAGCTAAAACTATGATAGTTTCATCAGTTCCAAATCCATCCATCTCAACAAGAAGTTGGTTAAGAGTTTGCTCTCTTTCATCATTTCCTCCACCTTGTCCAGAACCTCTTTTTCTACCTACAGCATCTATCTCATCTATAAATATTATACATGGAGCATTTTTTCTAGCTTTATTAAATAGATCTCTAACTCTTGAAGCTCCAACTCCAACAAACATTTCTACGAATTCAGAACCAGACATACTAAAGAAAGGAACTTTAGCTTCTCCAGCTACAGCTTTTGCAAGAAGAGTCTTACCAGTTCCTGGAGCTCCTAACAGTAATACCCCTTTAGGAATTCTTGCTCCAATATTTTTAAACTTTTCAGGCTCTCTTAAAAATTTAACTACCTCTTCTAGTTCAACTTTAGCTTCTGTTATTCCCGCTACATCTGCAAAGGTAACCTTAGAAACATCTTCTCCATTCTCCTTTGCTTTTGATTTTCCAACATTGAATATTTGAGGTCCTCCACCATTTCCTTTTCCCATCTTATTCATCATAAAGATCCATACTCCTATCAATAGTAGCATTGGGAACCATGATATTAAGACATTTAAAAGAAGTGGCATCTGTTGAGGTGGAACAGATTTTATCTCTGCTTTATTCTCTGATAAAATCTCCACTAATCTAGGATCTCCACCTAATCTATCAGTGATCATTCTAGCACTATATGTCTCTTTTTCATCAGCAGTATATCCATAGATATACCCCTCTTTTTCATCTACTTTTTTAATTTTTCCATCTTCAACAGACTGAACAAACTCTGTGTATGATAGCTCATTACTTGGAGTTTTAGCTGTATCAGATAAAATTGATGGCAGGGACATTACAAGAGTAATTATAAAGAGCAACATTATAAATCCTTTAAAGTTAAACTTTCCACCTAACTGCTTTAATTTATTCTCCTCTTCACTCTCTTTTTTATTATTATCTTTTTTTCTTGACATTCCCTCTTTTAGCTTATTTCTTAGCTCTTCTTTTCTCTCTTTTACCTCATCTTCAAACTCTTTTTTTCTCTCTTCCCCATTTTCATTCTTCTCTGGAGCTTCTTCTTTCTTTTCTTCTGTAACTTTTTCTTGTTCTTGTTCATTTATTTTTTGATTTTCTTGCTCTTCAAATAAGTTTTTATCGTTCAATTATTTTGTCCTCCTTACACTTAATTTCACACACATTTCATCTGTGTTTTTATAATTTTCATCCCCTCTTACTCCTGCTATCCACACTATTTTGTTATTGTGGACTACAATTGGGATTAAATCTCTCTCTTCTTTTTTTATTTTTTCATTTATAAAAATATCCTTTAACTTTTTTTCCCCCTTCATTCCCAATGGAGTTATTTTATCTCCATCTTTTCTAGTTCTTATTATAATAGTATCTCCCACTTTTAAATTAGTATAGAAACACTCTCTAGTTTTTTCTTCTATTTTCTTATACTCAGCTTTTATAATATATTTCCCAAACTCTATACTTCCAGGAATAGTTAATTTTTTCTCTTCTATTCTCTCTATTTTCTCATTATTTTTTACTATTTTTAATAGATTATACTCTTTTTTTAGTAGATAATTCCCATCCAATGATATTTGCTGACTTCCACCTTTAACTAACAAGCTTTCTATCAACTCTATCTTCTTTCTATTTACTTCAATTCCATATCTATAAAGATAAGAACTCAATATTTTCCCTCTTATCCCTTTAGGAAATCTAGTTATCTCATCTATTAAAATTATATCTTTTTGCGAAAAATACTTAATCTCCTCATTTATAAAAGAGTTTACCTCTCTAATCTCTTCTATTAGAGAATAGATTTTATCTTTAAACTTAGGATTATATCTTTTCTCAATAAAAGGTATTAGATCCAATCTTATACTATTTCTTGTAAACTCATTTTCAAAATTTGTATGATCTATACAATAAGAGACCTCATTTTCATCTAAATAATTTAGAATATCATTTTTATAAATTTCTGAAATAGGACGAATAAAAATATCTCTTCTAGAAAGTATTCCTTCTAATCCTGAAAGTCCTGCTCCTCTAGAAAGTCTAAACATGAAAGTTTCTATTTGATCATCTTTATTGTGAGCTAAAGCTATCTTATTACTATGAGTTTTCTCTAATATCTCTTTGTAAAAATCATATCTTGCTTCACGACCAGCTTCTTCTAAGGTAAGTCCCTTGTCTTTTCCTAAAGATGTAATATCAATTTTTCTAGTATAAACCTCTATTTTTTTATCTTTTCCATACTGTATAGAAAAATCCTCATCTCTTTGAGCATCTTCTCCTCTTAAAAGATGATTAATATGTACCAACACCATATTAAAATCTATCTTAGTTTTTAATTTCAACAGCATTTCCACTAAAAATACAGAATCTGGACCTCCAGAAAAGCCAACTACTATTCTATCTCCATTCTCTATTAGTTTTTCTTTTCTGTTCTTCTCCAATATTTTCTCAAATAACTTCATAAAATCACTCTTTACACACTCTATTTCATAAAATTATAACATAAATTAATCTATTTTTCCAAAGATTTTTACATATTTAATCAAGAATTTTTATAACTTGGCTACTCTTATTTCTATAATCAAAGA
>DXSD01000057.1 GCA_019410665.1 Fusobacterium sp. | reverse complement strand
AGAAAGCAAAGCTTTCAGTGTTTCCTTAATGTAACACAGAAAATAAATTTCTGTTTCCAATAGTAGTAGTCGTTAAAACTCCGCTACTATTGGAAGGGTTAAGTCTTTGACTTATTGCATTTTTTAGTGTTGGATTTCGCTGAGTTAATCTAACTTCTTTTCATAAATTACACAATTTTTTGAGCTTTCTTTAGTTGATTTCTACCTGAATAGTTACCACTCTTCTACCATTTGAAAACTCACTTCATTCAATTTATTTACTCAAAAATATATCCAATGCTTATTTGTGAAAGAATATCCCCACTTTCATTATCTTTAGACAGAGAAAATTCTATTGGGCCAAGTAAACTATCATAAAGTAAAGAAACCCCAAAACCTTGGACATAGTCTTCCCAAATTATTTTTCTATTCGGAACAGGACTTTCTTCTAAATCACTAAAAGTTCCAATATTCCAAGCTCCACTTAAATAAAGATTACTATCTAATTGATAGGAAAGTTTTATCTTTCCAATAAGAAAATCTTCAACAAGTTTTTGCTGATAATGGTAACCATAGAATGAGAAATCCTTGTTTTCCAAATTATTTTTAGTTCCACCTAAACGAATAAATTTATCAATAGATTCAATAGAATCAACTTCATTTCCAGTAATAAGTCCACCATAGATACCATAGTTTAAAGTGAATTTTTTCCCTAGTGGAATATATCCATCAAAGGTATATAAAGGACCATAAAAACTAGACTTAGATTTATCAAAACTTCCTTCCCAACTATATTCAAAATCTAATTTTACTCCAGAACGAGGTAAGGTAGTGGAATCTAGTGTATCAAAGCTAGACCTAAAAAAAGCTCCATTATAGTTTTTAGAATACTCAATAGTATCAGGATCTATAGACCCAGTTTCCTGTTTAAGCTCTGTATAGGAGTTGTTAATTCCATAGGAGATAATAAATTGATTATTATATTGAGTAAGTAGTCCCAATTCAAAATCTAAAGTATTTATTATAGAATGGGAAATTTTTTCTCTACCATCATAGATAAAAAAGGGATTTTCATTATAACCTAAGTTAGCAAAAACTCCAATTTTATTAGAATATCCATAATATATAAAATTTTTAAAATTTAAACCAAGATAATCTCCAACTTGTAAATCTATTAAAGTATTATTTCCAATCTTTCCAAAATTAGAAATAGTAGTTCCAAAATCAAAGGTAGTTCCATAACCAGTTAGATAATTAATTCCTACTCCTACAGAGTTATTAGGATTTATATCTACATCTAATACCAATGTATCTTTATCAATGTTATAATAGATGGAGTTAATAAGATCATTTCCATAAAGTTTTAATATATTGTTCTCCAACTCTTCTATAGAAAGCTCTCTATCAATGATATTCTTAATAGAGTTGTATATAAGAGCTCTATTTTTTTCAGAGATATTATTACTAAATTCTATATTTCTAATTACTACATTTTTATTGGTTGTAATTTTAGATGTGGTAGTATAATTTTTAGGAAGATCAGCTAGGAGCGAAAGTTGCTTTAAAGTAGCTTTTTTCCCCAATTCAATAAATAATTCTCCCTTATCTAGTTCTGTAGCAGAATATTCCGAAACTTCAGGAGTGATTAAAATAGTAGTTAATTTTCTTTGCTCCTCAGTAGAAGATGCACTTTGAATAGCTACTAATTGATTTAGAACACTGATTATATTATAATCTTTTTTGTCTTTAACTTCATTTCCTACATCACTTCCTATTACAATATCAGCTCCCATATTTATAACATCTATCACAGGAAAGTTACGTGATACAAGACCATCAACATAAGGTTTACCATCAATTTCAATAGGATCAAAAACAGTTGGAATAGCAACACTGGCAGTAACTACTTTAGCTAAATCTCCCTCTTTAAATGCAACAGCTTTACCACTATTGAGATCAGTAGCAATAATTCTAAGTGGAATTGGGAGTTTATCAAAATCTTTAATATTTTCAACTGAGTTCAATAATTTTTTCATTTCAAAATATATCATTTGATTATTTCCAAATCCCTTTGGAAGAGAAAAATTAAACTTATTATCATATCTTACAGAGAACATATATTTTTTATTATTAACCTTTTTTTCAAGAGGAATTCTATCCTCAATAAAGGTTCCATTGATAAATCCATCCCAATCACTTTTAGTTAAGATCTTTTCAATCTCATCAGGGGTATATCCAACTGAGTAAAGAGCTCCAACAACTGCTCCCATACTTGTTCCAGAAATATAATCAGGACGAATTCCTAATTTTTCTAACTCTTTAAGGACTCCAATGTGAGCTAAGCCCTTAGCACCTCCCCCACTTAGAGCTAATCCAATTTTTATATTCTTTTTATTTTTTTGAATTTTACTCCTCTTTATATCTTCAAGTTGGGTTATCTTCTCATTTAAAATTTTAATTTGAGCTTTTAATTTATCAATCTCTAAATCCTCTTTAAAAGTTAGAGTATTACTTAAAGTAGTTCTACTTATAAGAAATAGAGATATGATTATATAAAAAATTGATAATAGTTTATATTTTTTCATCTTATACACAAAAATTTCTCCTTTTTTAGCATTAATATTTAATGTAAAACATACACATGTATTATATCAAATTTTAAAAAAAAATAAAACAAGAGTTATCTAAAATTTGATTTTTAATATTAAAAATGTTATAATAACAGTAAAAAAGGATTAGGAAGATTAAGTAGTAAGAGGTAAGGGAATAAATTTTGTTTCTTTGCTCCTTATTATTTACTTCCTAATCTAAAAAAATTTAGGAGGATAGTATGTTTGACGAGAGAAAAGTTCAAATGGAATTAGCAGGGAGAACACTTACGTTTTCTACTGGAAAAATAGCTAGACAATCATGTGGAGCTGTAATGGTTCAATATGGAGATACTGTATTACTAAGTACAGTAAATAGAAGTAAGGAGCCTAGAAAGGAAAATGATTTCTTCCCACTTACTGTTGACTATATAGAAAAGTTTTATGCAGCTGGAAAGTTTCCTGGGGGATTTAATAAAAGAGAGGGAAAACCATCAACTAATGCAACACTTACAGCAAGACTTATAGATAGACCTATAAGACCAATGTTCCCAGATGGATTTAACTATGATGTACATATAGTAAATACTGTATTTTCATATGATGAGAAAAACACTCCTGACTATTTAGGAATTATAGGATCATCAATGGCTTTAATGTTATCTGATTTACCATTTTTAGGGCCAGTAGCTGGAGTTGTAATAGGATATAAAGATGGAGAGTTTATACTTAACCCTACACCTGAAGAGTTAGAAACAAGTGAATTAGAGCTTTCAGTAGCAGGAACAAAAGAAGCTATTAACATGGTTGAAGCTGGAGCAAAAGAGTTAGATGAGGAAACAATGCTAGCAGCAATAATGTTTGCTCATGAAAATATAAAGAAAATATGTGAGTTCCAAGAGGCTTTTGCTAAAGAGATTGGAAAAGAGAAAATAGAGTTTGTAAAACCAGAAGTTATGCCATTAGTTAAAGACTTTATAGATGAAAGAGGGATGGAGAGACTTCAAGCTGCTGTACTTACATTAGGTAAGAAAAATAGAGAGGAAGCTGTAGATTCATTAGAAGAAGAGTTATTAGAAACATTTAAAGTAGAAAACTATGGAGAGGGAGAAGAGGTAGAAATCCCTGAAGATGTTTTATTAGAGTTTAAAGGATATTACCACGATCTAATGAAAAAGCTTGTAAGAGATGCTATTCTTTACCATAAACACAGAGTAGATGGAAGAAAAACTACAGAGATAAGACCTCTATTTGCAGAGGTGAATTGTTTACCAATACCACATGGATCAGCTATGTTCACTAGAGGAGAGACACAAGCAGTTGTATTCACAACTTTAGGAACTAAAGAGGATGAGCAATTAGTAGATGATTTAGAGAAAGAGTATTATAAAAAGTTCTATTTACACTATAACTTCCCACCTTATTCAGTAGGAGAAACAGGAAGAATGGGAAGCCCAGGAAGAAGAGAGTTAGGACACGGATCTCTAGCTGAGAGAGCTTTAAAATATGTAATACCATCAGAAGATGAATTCCCATATACAATAAGAGTTGTATCTGAAATAACAGAATCAAATGGATCATCATCTCAAGCTTCAATTTGTGGAGGATCACTTTCACTTATGGCTGCAGGAGTACCTATAAAAGAGCATGTTGCTGGAATAGCTATGGGACTTATTAAAGAGGGAGAAGAGTTTACTGTATTAACAGATATAATGGGACTAGAAGATCACCTTGGAGATATGGACTTTAAAGTAGCTGGAACTAAAAGTGGAATTACAGCACTTCAAATGGATATAAAAATTACAGGAATAACAGAAGAGATTATGAGAATAGCTTTAAAACAAGCATTAGATGCAAGATTAGAGATTTTAGAGTTAATGAATAATACTATTCCAACACCAGCACCTATAAAATCTAATGTACCAAGAATTTATCAAATGAATATTCCTACTGATAAGATTGCTATCTTAATAGGACCAGGAGGAAAAAATATTAAAGGTATCATAGATCAAACAGGAGCTACTATTGATATAGATGATGATGGAAAAGTAGCTATCTTCTGTAAAGATGAAGCAGCTTTAAATGAAACAGTTAAACTTGTAAATTCATATGTTAAAGATGTTGAGGTTGGAGAGATTTATTCTGGTAGAGTTGTAAGCATCCAAAAGTTTGGAGCATTTATGGAGATATTACCAGGTAAAGAGGGACTTTTACATGTATCTGAAATATCTCAAGAGAGAGTTGCTAATGTTGAAGATGTTTTAAAAGTAGGAGATGTTTTTGATGTAAAAGTTATCTCTACTGATAATGGAAAAATTAGCTTAAGTAAGAAAAGAGTATAAGGAGAAAAATAGAGGATGAAATTAGCTTTAATTAGCTTAGGGTGTAGTAAAAATCTAGTTGATAGTGAGCACTATTTAGGAATTTTATCTAAAAGAAAGGGAATGGAGCTTACAAGTGAAGTAGCAGAAGCTGATATAGTCATTGTTAATACTTGTGGTTTCATAGGAGATGCTAAGGAAGAGTCTATTGAAACAATCTTAGAAGTAAGTGAGTTAAGAGAGACGGGAAATTTAAAAAAATTAATAGTAGCTGGATGTTTAGCACAAAAATATTCAGAAGAGATATTAAAAGAACTTCCTGAAGTAGATGCTGTTATTGGAACTGGAGATATAGACAAAATTGAAAAAGTAATAGATGAGATTTTAGCTGATAAGAAAGTCGTAGAAACTAAGAATATGACTTTCTTAGCTAATGCTAATACTGAAAGAGTTTTAACAACTGCTTCTCATACAGCTTATCTAAAAATATCTGAAGGATGTAATAGAAGTTGTACATATTGTATCATACCTCAAATGAGAGGTAGACTTAGAAGTAGATCAATAGAGGATATTGTGGAAGAGGCTAAAAGATTAGTTGCTTCAGGAGTAAGAGAGATAAACCTATTAGCTCAAGAGACTACTGAGTATGGAATAGATCTATATGGAGATAAAAAACTTGCTGCTCTTATGAGAGAGTTATGTAAAATAGAAGGGCTAAAGTGGCTAAGAACTTATTATATGCATCCAGAATATGTAACTGATGAGCTTATTGAGGTTATGAAAACTGAAGAGAAAATCTGTAAGTATTTTGATGTACCTATTCAACATGTTTCTGATAATATCTTAAGAAATATGGCAAGAGCTAAAAGTGGAGAGCAGGTAAAAAGTGTATTAAATAGAATAAGAACTGCTATACCAGAAGCAACAATAAGAACTACTCTTATAGTTGGATTCCCTGGAGAAAGTGAGGAGAATTTCCAAGAGTTAATGGACTATGTGAGAGAGTTTGAGTTTGATTATGCTGGAGTATTTAAATATTCTAGAGAAGAGGATACTGTAGCTTATAGATTACCTGATCAAGTTCCTGAAGAGATAAAAGAGAGAAGATATGCTGAATTAGTAAACTTACAAAGTGAGATAGCTGAGAGAAAAAATAGAAAACTTCTAGGAAAAGAGATAGAGGTTATGATAGATGGAGTTTCTACTGAAAGTGAGTATCTATTAGAGGGAAGAACTAGAGGACAGGCTTTAGAGATTGATGGAAAAGTTCTTACTACAGATGGAACAGCTAAGCCAGGAGAGATTGTAAAAGTAAAATTTGAGCAGAATTTTGAGTATGATTTTGTTGGACCAATAGTTGAAAATGAAAAATAGAAAATATTAAGGAGAGCATAAAAATGAATTTACCTAATAAATTAACCTTTTTGAGACTTATACTTGCTGTACCCTTTATATATTTCCTTCAATTTTCTAATGAGGGAGGATTTACATATAGAGCGATAGCTTTTGTAATATTTGTAGTAGCTTCTCTTACAGATTTTTTTGATGGGTATTTAGCAAGAAAACACAACTTAATAACAGATTTTGGAAAGATAATGGATCCACTAGCTGATAAAGTTCTAGTTATCTCAGCTTTGGTTATATTTGTAGATCTTGGATATATTCCATCTTGGATGTCTATTGTAGTTATAGCTAGAGAGTTTCTAATTAGTGGAATAAGAATGTTAGCTGCTGCTAAGGGAGAGGTTATCCCAGCAGGAAAATTAGGAAAGTATAAGACTACTAGTCAGATGATAGTAATTTTAATAATGATGGTATTTGGAAAAAATCAGTATAATTTCTATATGATGTTAATTCCTGTTATCTTAACACTATGGTCTGGTTGGGAGTATACTTCTAAAGCAAAACATTATTTTTTAAATTCAAAATAGGAAGAGGTGCTAGATATGATTTTAATAGTGAGAATAGTAGATCTATTAATTAGTGCAATAAATACTTTAATCTTAATAAGAGTTGTACTTTCATGGTTAGCTCCTATGTCAAGAAATGGATTTACTGACTTAATATATAATACTACAGAGCCAATACTAAGACCATTTAGAGTGCTTATACCTATGGGAAATATGAGAATGGATATTTCTCCAATCATAGCATATTTCTTTTTTATAGTTTTAAGAAGATTAATTTTTATGCTTATATTTTAAATAGGGAAGCTGTGGCTTCTCTATTTTTGTAATTTAAAAATAGATTTTTAAGGAGACAAAATGGAAGATATAGTGAGTGAATATCATATACCTGTCCTATATAGAGAGTGTATTGATAATTTAGTTATAAATAAAGATGGAGTATATTTAGATTGTACATTAGGTGGTGGAGGACACTCAGAGGGAATTTTAAAGGAGTTGTCTGATAAAGGGCATTTAATCTCAATAGATCAGGATCAACAAGCTATTGATTTTGCTAAAAAAAGACTTGAGAAATATGGGAAAAAGTGGCAAGTATTTAAGAATAATTTTGAAAATTTAGATATGGTACTTTATATGGCTGGATATGATAAAGTAGATGGAATACTTATGGATATAGGGGTATCTTCTACTCAATTAGATGATCCAGAGAGAGGATTCTCTTATAGATATGATACAAAGCTTGATATGAGAATGAATAGAAGTAATCCTCTTTCAGCTTATGAAGTTGTAAATGAGTATCCAGAAGAAAAGTTATCTAAGATAATTTTTGAATATGGAGAAGAGAGAAATGCTAGAAAGATAGCTAAATTTATCTGTGAAGCTAGAGAGATTAAAAAAATTGAAACAACTGGAGAATTAGTTGCAATAATAAAAAGAGCTTATCCAGAAAGAGCACAAAAACACCCTGCTAAAAAAACTTTCCAAGCTATTAGAATAGAGGTAAATAGAGAGCTAGAAGTTTTGGAAAAGGCTATTGATAAAGCGATAGATTCTTTGAAAGTAGGAGGAAGATTAGGAATTATAACATTCCATTCTTTAGAGGATAGATTGGTGAAAACAAAATTTAAAGATATGGCAACTGCTTGTAAATGTCCTCCAGGATTGCCAATATGTGTTTGTGGAGGAAAAGCTAAGGTTAAATTGATAACAAGAAAACCTATAGTTCCAGAGGGAGAAGAGGTAGAGTTTAATAATAGAGCTCACTCTTCAAAGTTGAGAGTAGTTGAAAGGATAGGCTAAGATGAGAAAAGGGGTAATATTTTTATTTAGTTTAATTTTTGTATGGTTACTCCATGGAAATTTATTAATAAAAGTATCTAGATTAGAGTTGACAATAAAAAATGAAAATAAGCAGTTAGAAGAGTTGCAAAAAGAACTAGAGAAAAAGATAATGGAATATAACTCCCTAATGGATTTAGAAAAGATAGGCACTGAGATGAAAAAAAAGAATAACATGGGAATATCTAAAGATATTAAGTTTTTTAAGATAGATGAGTAATCTCAGTTGGAGGAAGTATAGATGCTAAGAAAAGATGAAGTAATTGAAATAGAGATAGAGAAGATAGTAAATGGAGGAGAGGGACTAGGATATTATAATGATTTTGCAGTATTTGTCCCTATGTCTGTTCCTGGAGATAGAGTAAAGATAAAAATTATCTCTGTAAAGAAAACTTATGCAAGAGGTTTAATTGAAGAGATAGTCTCTCCTGGAGAGGAAAGGATAGAAGATACTTCTAAAATCTCCTTTGAAGATTTTCAAGGTTGTGATTTTGGTATGTTGAAATATTCTGCTCAGCTTAAGTATAAGAAACTTATGGTTGAAGATGTGATGAAAAAAATAGGAAAACTAGAAAAGATTTTAGTTAAAGATGTAATAGGGAGTGAAGATCCCTATCATTATCGTAATAAAATAATTGAACCTTTTTCTAAATATAAGGGAGAAATAATTACAGGATTTTTTAAAAGAAAATCTCATGACGTTTTCCAAGTTGAGGAGAATATTTTAAATTCTAAGCTTGGAAATGAAATAATAAGAGAGTTAAAAAAAATTTTAAATAGAGAAAAAGTAGAAGTTTATGATGAAAAAGAGCATAGAGGAATCCTTAGACACATAATGGTAAGAACTAACTCTAAAGATGAAGCTATGGTGGTTTTAATAATTAATGCAACAAAGGTAGAAAAAAGATACAAAGATATCTTAATGGAATTAAAAAATAAAATATCAAATATTAAATCTATCTATGTGTCTCTAAATAGTAAAAGAACAAATTTTGCTTTAGGAGAAAAAAATATATTTATTTGGGGAGAAAGAAGTATAAAAGAGGAGATAGATGGTATTTATTTTAATATTTCTCCAAAGTCTTTTTTCCAAATAAATTTACCTCAAACTAAAAAACTTTATAGCACAGCTATAAACTATTTTCCAAATATAGAAAATAAATATATAGTTGATGCTTACTCTGGAACAGGGACAATAGCTATGATACTATCTAAAAAAGCTGAAAAAGTTTATGCCATAGAGTTAGTTGAATCTGCTACACTAGATGGAATGAAAACAGCTCAAGAAAATGAGATAACAAATATCGAGTTTATAAATGGTGCTGTGGAAGATAAGATGTTAGAGTTAATAAACATAGGAAAAAGAGTGGATGCTATCATTTTTGACCCACCAAGAAAAGGGATAGAAGAGAAGAGTTTAGTAAAAACTTCAGAAGCAGGGATAAAAGAGATAGTTTATATATCTTGTAATCCTTCAACTTTTGCAAGAGATGCTGAAATTTTAACTAGATTAGGTTATAAAATAGATGAGGTACAACCTGTGGATATGTTCCCTGGAACTGCACATACAGAAGTGGTAGGAAGATTTTATAAATAGGAGACGAGAGATATGAAAATAGTAGTATTTTTAGTGATAGGATATATTTTAGGAGCATTACCTAATGGAGTATGGATAGGAAAACACTTTAAAGGAATTGATATTAGAGAGCATGGAAGCAAAAACTCAGGAGCAACTAATGCCTATAGAGTTTTGGGACCAAGATATGGTATAATGGTACTTATAGCAGATGCTTTAAAAGGATTTTTACCACCATTTTTAGCTAAACAATTTGGAGTAGAGGGAAATGCTCTGTTACTTATAGGGATGATTGCTATAATAGGACACACTCTATCATTTTTCTTAAATTTTAAAGGAGGAAAGGGAGTAGCTACAAGTTTAGGAGTGTTTTTATTTTTAATTCCTCAAGTAACTATAACACTGTTTATAATATTTGTGGTAGTTGTAACTATAACTAGATATATTTCATTAGGTTCCATAATAGCTTCAATTATGTTACCAATACTTACTTATTTTTACCCAATAAAAAATGGACTAGATAAATTACCACTACTTATAATGACAACTTTAATAGGAGCATTTGTTGTGTATAAACATAAAAGCAATATAGGAAGACTCCTTAATGGAACTGAAAATAAATTTAAACTAAAATAGGAGGAGATTATGAAAAAAATAGTAATAATAGGTGCTGGAAGTTGGGGAACAGCTTTAGGTCTTGTTTTAGCTAGTAAAAATTATGATGTAACTCTATGGGAATATAATAAGGAAAGAGCTGAAGAAATTCAAAAAGCTAGAGAAAATAGTAGATATTTACCTGGAGTAAAATTTCCAGATAACTTAAATGTAACTTCAGAAAGTAAAGATTTATTAAAAAATATAAGATATGTTATTTTTTCAGTGCCTTCACAAGTTTTAAGAAGTGTGATTAGTAGTTTTTCTTCTCAAATTACTGAAGATATGATATTAGTGAATACAGCTAAAGGAATAGAAGTTTCTACAGGAATGAGATTATCAGAGGTAATGAAAGATGAGATAATAGGAAAATATCATAAAAATATAGTTGTCTTATCAGGACCTACTCATGCTGAAGAGGTTGCCATAGGTCTTCCTACAACAATAGTAGCAGCTGGACAAAAGGAGAAAGCTGGAGAGATTCAGGAACTATTCAATACTAAAAATTTTAGAGTATACTTAAATGAAGATATAGTAGGTGTTGAAATTGGAGCTGCTGTAAAAAATTGCCTAGCTATTGGAGCTGGAATAGCAGATGGAATGGGCTTTGGGGATAATACGAAAGCTGCTCTAATAACTAGAGGAATAGCAGAGATGACTAGATTTGGTAAGGTTTTAGGAGCTGATGAAAGAACTTTTGCTGGATTAAGTGGGATAGGAGATTTAATAGTAACTTGTGCTAGTAAACATAGTAGAAATAGACATGTTGGAGAGTGTCTTGGGAAGGGACAAGGAATACAAGAGATTTTATCTAATATGACAATGGTAGCAGAAGGAGTTCCAACTGTAAAGGCTGTATATGAGCAAGCTAAAAAGCTTGAAATATCTATGCCCATTGTAGAGGCAACTTATAATATAATATACAATAATGCCAATGCGAAGAATACTGTAGAGGCTTTAATGGAGAGAGAACTGAAAGTAGAGTTTTACTAATATGATGAAAAGTGGGGATGCGTATGCTAGATAGAGATCTTATTTCGTTTTATTTAGAAGATATAAGAAAATATGATGTTTTGGATAAGGAAGAGGAAATAGAATTACTAAAAAAAGCAAAATTAGGAGATACTGAGGCTAAAAATAGATTAATTTTATGTAATTTAAGATTAGTTGTAAATATAGCTAAAAGTTATATAAATAGAGGGTTAAGTTTAATAGACTTAATTAGTGAGGGGAATTTTGGACTCATCTATGCAATAGAAAAATTTGATATAGATAAAGGCTTTAGATTTTCAACCTATGCAGTGTGGTGGATAAAACAATCTATAAATAAAGCTATAATTTGTAAAGGAAGAGGAATAAGAATACCTTCATATAAGTATGATATCTTAAATAAAGTGAATAAGTATGTAACAAGTAGGGTAAAAGTAGAGGGAGTATATCCAACTGTAGAGGAGATAGCTGCAGATTTAAATTTAGATAAGGAAAAGGTTGATGATATACTTATGACATTTCAAGATCCTATGTCTTTAAGTACAAGTATAGGTGAAGATATATATTTAGAAGACACTATTGCTGATAATGAAGACTTTACTCTTGAAGATGAGATTATTGAAGAGATGGGAAGAGATCAAATAAGAGAACTAGTCAAGGTATTAGATGATAGAGAGAAAAAAATATTAAAATTGAGATATGGACTTGAAGGTGAAGAGATTCATACTTTAGAGGAGATAGGGCAAACTTTTAACATAACAAGAGAAAGAGTTAGACAGATAGAGAAGAAAACTCTAAAAAAACTAAGAGCTCAGTACAATAAAAATAAAAGTAAGTTTTTCTAGTGGAAATTTACTTTGAAAGGAGAGAGAAAGTTGAAAATTACAATAGATAGAGTAGAATTTTTAAAAAGATTAAGAATTGTAGAGAAAATAATAAGTGAAAATAAGATAAGACCAATAATTTCATGTGCTTATATAGAAACAAGAGGAGAAAATCTATTTTTCTGTGGGACTAATTTAGAGTCTACTATTACTACTGAGATGAGATGTAAAGAGATCATTGAGGGAGGAAAAATTGTATTTCAATATCAATTAGTTGAGGAGTACTTAAAAGAGATAAAAGATGAATTTGTTACTTTTATAGAGAAAGAGGGGAATTTATTAATTGAGAGTTTAGATTCAATTTCTGAATTTTCACTTATGGATGCTTCTGATTTTCCAAAGATTTTAGTTGATGAAAATTTTACTGAGAGAGAAGAGGAGTTTGTAATAGATAGTAACGATCTAGCAGATATATTTGAAAAAGTAAAATATGCAGCTTCTCCTTCAAGTGATAATTTACAAATTAATTGTGTGAGAATGGAAAGTGAAGAGAATAAATTAAAATTTATTACTACAGATACTTATAGACTTGTTTACTTAGAAAAAATATTGGAAAAAGTAAGTGAAAATTTAAAAGTAAGTATCCCTTTAAACACAATAGAGGCTTTAACAAAACTTTTAAGAAGTATAGATAAAACAGAAATAAAATTTTATTTTATAAATAAAAATATATTTTTTAAAATGGATGATATTTTAGTAATAAGTAGAATAATAGATA
>DXSD01000056.1:3819-12992 GCA_019410665.1 Fusobacterium sp. | reverse complement strand
GTGGGCTCGGAGATGTGTATAAGAGACAGTTAGAAAAGTTATGTAATTTCCCAAGATATTTTCCAATCTCTACCAATAGATTTTGATTGATATTTTTAATAGGTTCTCCCTCTATAAAATGAAATATTGCTATCATCTTTCCTTTATAAATAGTATAATTTTTTTAAGATATATTTTTTATTGGAAGACAACAAGGGATAATATCCTTTATTTTTAAAAGAAAACTTAATTCTTGATCCTCTTCAGAAACTTCTCTTCCTCCTTCAAATACTCTTAATACAAATTTCCCCTCTAAACATTGTAAATAGTAATTAGTATTAAGAATTCCATTTTTTATCATATGATAATCAAGAAGTAAAAGATTATAATCCTTTAATATCTCTTTTAAATCCTCAACTGTAAATTTTGTATAAACTGCCACTTTTATCCTCCAAGTTATATTCTCATCATATCTTACCATTTTTTTTAAAATTTTTCTAGAAACTATGTTATAATTAAAGTATAAATTAAAAAGAAGAGGAGAAATATAATGAAATATGATTTAATCTTATTTGATGTAGATGGAACACTTTTGGATTTTGATATGACAGAGAAAGTGGCACTTGAAGAAACTTGTAAAGAGTATGGGTATGAGTGTACTTCAGAGATGTTAGAAAGCTATCATCACATAAATATAGAGTGTTGGAAAAAATTGGAGCAGGGACTTATTGATAAGAAGGAGTTAGCTTTTATTAGATTTAATGAGTTTTTTAATAAGTTTAATATGAGTGGAGATCCAGTGGAGTTTAATACAAAATATAGAGCAAGACTTGGAGAGGGAGCCTATTTAATAGAAAATGCTGTAGAGATTTGTGAAAATCTATATGGAAAGGTAGATTTAGCAGTAGCTTCTAATGGTGGAAAAGATATACAGTACAATAGACTTAGAAAGGTAGATTTAGAAAAATATTTTAAGTATCTTTTTATCTCTGAAGAGGTGGGATATAATAAACCTGATATAAGGTATTTTGATTATATTTTTCAGAAGGCTCAGATAAAAAATCCTGAGAAAGTTTTAATAGTAGGAGATTCTTTAACTGCTGATATACAAGGGGGAAATTTAGCTGGAATAAAAACTTGTTGGTACAATCCTAAAAATCTCTCAAATACTGATAATATAAAGATAGATTATACAATAAAAAATCTCCTTGAGCTTAAGGAGATAGTTGAATTATAAAGTTTTAAATAATTGATTAAAGAATAAGCAATATAAGGGTATATTATTATCAAAAAAATTAAATATACATTGACATTTGTGTAATTGTGTGATAACATAATAATGTAGAACAATGACAGTTTGTTTCTAATACCCATGATTCACAGACGTGAATAAAACCCATATGACCCTAACTTACCCAAGGTTAGGGTTTCCCTATTTTTTGGAGAAAAATTTTTTTGATTATATTTTATTCAGCTATTTTAAAACTCTTCTATTTTTAAATTCTTTGTTATATATATAGTTTGCTACAAACATAGCAGATATTCCTCCAACAATTTTTGTTATAATGACAGGAAAAACTAACTCTTTATCTATTCCAGCTGTAAATCCCAAATGACTTCCCAATACAAAAGCTCCACTTACAGAAAAAGCAATATTTAATAGTTTTCCTCTTTCATCCATCTCTTTTAATATATTAAACATTGGAATATTATGTGCTAAAGAAGCGATAAGCCCAGCAGTGGATTTTTCATTTATTTTAAACATCTTTCCTATTACAGTTAAAGGCTTAGTAAAAACAGAAGTTATAAAGTATAACATAGGGAAAGCTCCTGCTAAAGTTATAGCAATACTTCCAACTGTTTTTATCCCTTCATTGATAGAGATCATATTTTTGATAACAACTATTCCTGTTAAAGTTTCTAAAATTTGAAGAGCTAGTCCAAAAGTGGTAAGTATAAACATAAATTTTCCAAAGATAGAAAATCCTTTTGCTACTCTTTTTGGAAATTTTAAAAGAGCCCAACATATAATAATTGTAAAAGCAATTATTGGAATAAGATTAAAAAATAGTGTTTTTATAGAAAATCCTGCAAATATACCTCCTACAAAACAACCAAGTGGAATTGTAGAGATTCCTGCTAAAACTCCTTTAGATAGATATTTCTCATCCTCTTTTGATACAATTCCAAGAGCGACAGGGATTGAAAAAGATAGGGTAGTTCCCATAGTTGCACTTAAAAATAACCCAGAGAACATTGCACTTTCATGAGAAAGAGCTAGTTCTTGTGAAAGTATGTATCCCCCCATATCATTTGCTAATATAGTTCCAGCAAACATAGCTGGATCAGCTCCTATTATTTTATAAAAAGGAGCAATAATAGGTTTTAAAAAAGAAGCAATAACTGGTGAAAAGGAAATTATCCCTAGCATAGCTAGAGCTAAAGTTCCCATAGTCATGATTCCATCTTCAAACTTTTTTCCATAACCAAATTTATTCCCAAAGACTCTATCAATAGCTCCTACAAACATAAAGAAAACCATTACATAAATAATTATATTATTGATACTCATAAACCTCTCCTTAAAAAAATATTACCACTTATTATATAATATTTACTAAAAAAATGCTATAATTTAAATGTAATAATTTACTATAAAATTAAGTGGTGGTAAAAATGCTATTAAAATTTTTAGCGTATATTTTTCTTTCTTTAGTTTTATTAGGAAATGGTGAATTTAAAGAAGTTGCTCCTTTGGACAATGGAATTTTTTGGCAGGAGCAAAGTGAAGTACAATTAGAAAAAACTTTTAAAGAGATAGATAATAAAGAGGATAAAAAAATTGAGAATGATGAGCAGAAAAATGTCAATGAGATTGTAGTTTCAAAAGATATTTTAGTTGAACAAGAAATTATTCAAAATAATAGTGTTCCTGTTATAACTGAGGAGCAATTACTAAAAATAATAGCTATAGCTAAGGAAGCTCCTCCTCCAGAAAATACTATAAACAGTGAAAGGAAAAATTTTTATCCTATTCCATTGAAAAAGGAGATTAACCAACCTCAAATTATACAAGAGTTAGAAAAAACTTTGGAAAAATATAATTTTATTGATAAAAGTGAAGAGATTTTTGGAGGAAAGGTTACGACTAAAGAACTGACATCTGACCACTTTATTGACAATTTAGAATTTGGAGTAGGAGTAGCATATAAAAATAATGAAACATATAGTGAAGATTTCCAAGGTCAGAACTCTGATATTTGGACTCATACTCCTATATATGCAACTGGAAAATATAATTTATCTAAAGGAGAAGAGAGTAATAAATATCTTAAAATTAACTTTGGGTATGCTATTGGTGATGAAGGTGAAAATAGAGAATATAATGAAATAAATAGACAGAGTGGGATATATTATGGAGTAGGTGGAGGAGTTGAATATCATAATATCTCATTAGATCTCATGTATCAAGTAAATAAAGATGCTAATAGAAGAGAAAATTCCTCTCAGGATGATTCAAGAATAACATTTTCTGTAGATTATAAATTAGGAATATAAACTTTATATTACATAAAAAGGGAGTGATGATTTCATGAAAACTAAAGTATTAAGTAATGAGGAGCTGGAACAAATTTTTTTTGTGTAGAAATGGTTATCTTGGAGAAAATATCAAGATTAGAGCAAATCATCAAATCTATCTGATAATCTTAATTCAACTAAATACAGGTCTAAGAATAGGTGATGTTCTATCGTTAAAAAGAAAAAATCTTTTTAATAGTTTTTTAGATGTTCAGGAGCAAAAAACTAGTAAGTTTCAAAAAAGAAAGATAAATAAAGAGATATTTGAAATTGTTGAAGCCTACTGTAATAGAAAAAAGATAGATTTAGAAGATAGACTTTTTACTGTAGGAGTGAGATGGGTTCAAAAATATTTACAAAAAATAGGGGATATTTTAGGAGTGTGTAGTATGTCTACCCATAGCTTTAGAAAAACCTATGCCCACATTCAGTATATTAATAATGATTGTAATATTGAGCTTGTAAGAAAATTGTTGAATCATTCATCTGTTGCTGTAACACAAAGATATTTAGGTGTTACTGAAAAAGAAGTTAATGAAGCTTCCAGTTCTTTTAAAATTATTTTTTAAAACCCCTTTACAAAATGGTATTTAAATAGTATATATAATATTAACAGAAGTGCTATTTAAGCAAGGAGGAATGGCTATGACTAAAAAAGAGTTTGTAGAATTATTTGCTAGTAAGGGAGAGCTATCTAAAAAGGAAGCTGAAAAATATATAAATCTTTTTCTTGATAGTGTAGAGGAGGCTCTAGTAAAAGGAGAAGAGGTTTCATTTGTAGGTTGGGGAAAATGGGAGATTGTAGATAGAGCTCCTAGAGATGTTAGAAATCCTCAAACACAAGAACTTATGAAAATAGAGGGTAAAAAGGTTGTTAAGTTTAAAGTTGGAAAACTTTTAGCAGAGAAAATTAAATAAAAAATGTAAAAACCTGTAATAAACAGGTTTTTTCTTTAGTATTTTATTATTTTATGATATAATCTTACATAATACAGTTGAGAAAAGAGCAAGAGGTGATAGATTGAGAGTAAATATAAATAATATTATTATCTCCTTGGAAAAAAATCAAGATAAAGAGATAATAAAAGAGATTACTAAACGTGGAATAAATAAAGATAATATAAAGGGTATCATTTGGAATAAGAGATCTATAGATAGTAGAAAAAAAACTGATATAAAGTTTATTTATAATATAGAGGTTGAATTAAAAAATCCAATCTCTGTAGCAAATCTTAAAGGAGTTGAAATTGTAAGAGAAGATTTTCCTGTAGAGAGAGCTCCCATATATCCTAGAGGAACAGTTGTAGCAGTTATAGGAGCTGGTCCTGCTGGACTTTTTGCAGCTTTAAGATTGGTAGAACTTGGATATACCCCTATGATATTTGAAAGGGGAGAAACAGTAGACCAAAGAGATATTGCTACTGCTAAATTTGTATCATCTTCGCTTTTCAATCCTGAATCAAATATTCAATTTGGAGAGGGGGGAGCAGGAACATATTCCGATGGTAAGCTTAACACTAGAATAAAAAGTGAATATATGGATAAAGTATTTAATACTTTGGTAGAGTGTGGAGCTCCTAATAATATATTATGGGATTATAAACCACATGTAGGAACTGATATTCTAAAGGAAGTAGTAAAAAATTTAAGAAATAAGATAAAAAAAATGGGTGGAGACTTCTTTTTTAATAATAGATTGGAAAATATTTATATAAAAAATGGAGAGGTTCATGGTGCAGATATTATAAGTGAAGAGGGAGAAAAGTATTTTTATAATTTCACAAAGATTGTTTTAGCTACTGGACACTCTGCTAGAGATACATATAGAATGTTACACAAAAATGGAGTTCATATGGAAAGTAAGCCTTTTGCTATAGGAGCTAGAATTGAACATCCTAGAGTTGATATAGATAAGATGCAATATGGAAAATTTGCTGGAAATGAACTCTTAGGAGCAGCTACTTATAATGTAACTTATAATAATAGAGAAGATGATAGAGGAGTATTTTCATTTTGTATGTGCCCAGGAGGAGTTATTGTAAATGCTGCTTCAGAAAGTAATAGCTCTTTAGTTAATGGAATGAGTTATTCTCAAAGAGATGGAAAATTTTCTAACTCTGCAATTGTAGTTGGAGTAAAGGAAAATGATTTTGGTAATCATCTATTTGCAGGAATGGAATTTCAAGAAAGATTGGAGAGAAAAACCTATGAATTAGGTGAAGGATATGGAGCTTTATATCAAGGAGTTCTAGATTTTATGAATGATAAAAAGACTTCATATGAAATAGATAGTAGCTTTGAAATGAAGAAAACTTCATATAACTTAAATAATTTTTTTCCAGAGGTTATCACTGAAAATATGAAGGCTGCCTTTAATTATTGGAGTAAGAATCCACTGTTTATTTCTGAAAGAGCAAATCTTATAGCACCTGAAACAAGGACTTCAGCACCAGTAAGAATTGTTAGAGATATCTTAGGAATGTCAGTCAATGTAAAAGGATTATATCCTATTGGAGAGGGAGCTGGATATGCTGGTGGAATTGTAAGTGCTGCTGTAGATGGGCTTAAAATTATAGATTTATCTTTTAGTGAGATTAAAGGAAAACCAATTATTTTAAATTAGGGAGGGATTTTTAATGAAAAATTTTAATTACAATGTATCTACTAAGGTTCTTTTTGGAAAAGGAAAAGTGAGAGAGGTAGGAAAAGAAGCTAAAAAATATGGGGATAAAGTTTTAATTGTTTATGGAAAGGGAAGTGTTAAAAAAAGTGGACTTTTTGATTTAGTAGTTGAAAATCTAAAAGAAGCTAATATCCATGTTTATGAACTACCTAATGTAGATCCAAATCCAAGAATTGATTCAGTATATCTTGGAGCTGAGATATGTAGAACTCAAGGTATAAATTTGATAATTGCTATGGGTGGAGGAAGTGTAATAGATTGTTCTAAGGCTATTGCTGCTCAAGCAAATTATTGTGGAGATGTATGGCAAGATCTTTATGTAGAAAATAAGATGGAAAATTTAAAATCAGCTTTACCAGTAGCATCTATTTTAACTTTAGCTGCTACTGGAAGTGAGATGAATGGAAACTCTGTAATCTCTAATATGCATACTAATCAGAAATTAGCTATAGGAAGTGATCTACTAAGACCAGTATTCTCAATTTTAGATCCTGAATACACATTTACAGTAAATCCATATCATACTGCTGCTGGAACAGTAGATATTCTTAGCCATTTATTTGAGCAATATTTCACTCCAGATCATCAAGGTTATTTACAAAATCGTATGATGGAAGCTATGATGAAAACTGTAATTGAATATGGACCAGTTGCTTATGCTGAACCTGAAAATTATGAGGCTAGAGCAAACCTTATGTGGGTTAGTTCATTAGCTTTAAATGGAATGGTAGCCTATGGAAAAGAATCAACTGATTGGGCAACACATGGAATGGAACATGAATTAAGTGCTTTCTATGATATAACACATGGAGTAGGACTAGGAATACTTACTCCATATTGGATGGAATATGTTTTAAGTAAAGATACTGTTCATAGATTTGTTGAATATGGTAGAAATGTTTGGAAAATTCATGGAAGCGATGAGATGGAGATAGCTCATAAAGCTATTGAAAAAACAAGAGAGTTCTTTAATTCGTTAAATATCCCAGCTACTTTAAAAGAGGTTGGAATTGATGAGAGTAAATTGGAGAAAATGGCTGAACAAGCTACAATGTTTGGACCATTGGGAAGTATGAAAAAATTATATAAAGATGATGTTTTAGCTATATATAAAATGGCTTTATAAAATGAGGTTGATAATATGAGATACAATGATAATTTAGTTAATATAAGTACTGAAGTTAGCAATGCCTTTGTAAGAAAAGTTATATTAAATATGGTAGGGGGATTATTTTTAACTATTATTGTTCCTATATATTTCTTTTTCTTTAATCCTCAAATGGTATATACTCTAGCTTCATATTTTAAAATTATTGCAATAGCAGAAATTGCTTTAGTATTTTTCTTAAGTTTAGGTATAAATAAGATGTCTTCTACAACAGCTAGACTTATGTTTTATCTTTACTCTTTATTAAATGGAATACTATTTTCAAGCTTAGCCTTTGTATTTCATCCTGTATCTATACTATATACTTTAGGAGTAACAACTATCATGTTTATAGTTATAGCTATATATGGATATACAACAAAGGAAGATCTGACTAAATACAGTAAATTTTTAATGACAGGATTAATCACAATTGTTATTATCTCTTTAATACATATTTTTATTAAAGCACCAACTCTTTATTGGATAGGAACTGTTTTAGGGGTAGTTATTTTCTCTGGACTTATAGCTTTCGATTTAAATAGAATAAAATACATAGCTTATGAGATAGCAGGAAATGATGATGAAGAGATGGTTGAAAAAATGGGAATCATTGGAGCTTTAAATCTATATTTAGACTTCATCAATCTATTCCTTTATCTATTAAGAATTTTTGGAAAGAAAAGAAATTAGAGGTAGGTTATGAAAAAATATCTAGGAATAATTTTTCTTTTATCCTCTTCTCTCCTTATGGCCCAAGAAAATTTTAACAATATGGGAGAGATACATAGTAAAATTCTAAGTAACAGAGGTAAGGAGCAATTTAGAGAAAATGTAATATTTAAAAAATTTAATAGAGCTGGATATAGTAACAGTAATCAATATCTAGAATATATTGGAGAAATAGAGAATAGTTATGATAACTCCCCTATGGAGTATGACGTAAAAACTAAAGGTTTTATGATGGGGACAAATAGCAATCTTCTCTCTGATCCTAATATATTTATTGGAACAAGTCTTGGATATTTAAAATCTAACTTAAAATATAAAAATGAAGATGCTAAAGTTAGAACCTATGGTATTGATTACTATGTTGGGAAAAATATAGGCAATCTACTTCTTATTGGAAAATTTGGCTATACAGAAAGTAAAAATATTTATAGAGATTTTAAATATAGAAGTAAAGATTACTCTTTAGGAGTAGAGGGAGGATATATCTATCCTCTTGGAGAAAAGAGTTTACTGTATCCATATATCTCTTTAGACTGGAATCAATATACAATAAAAGGTCATGGAGATATAAAAGATAATGATGATAAAGTTGGAAGTAGTGCTTTAGGAGTAACTTATACACAGGAATTTAACAATCAATTTTTATTAACTCTTTCTGGAGAGTGGAACTACGATTTCTCTTCTAGAGAAGATATTAGACTAAATAATAGAGAAAAAATTAGTGGATTAGAAGTTGGAAGAGATACAGGAGTCTTTAATGCTAAACTTGGTTATTTTATAAAACCTAACTTTTTAGTAAGTTTAGGATATAGGAGTTTCTGGAATAGAGATTACTATTATGATATGTTTTCTTTTACTCTATCACATAATTTCTAATCTTGACAAAACACTATTGATTTGCTATAATAAATCACAACCCTTGGGAAGCTACCTATATGGACTAGGTGGCTTTTCTTTTTTTATTTTTTGTAACTTTTTTTATCATATTTTAAAAAATAAAAAAAGACCCCGTAGGGTATGAGGTCAGAATTATCTGTACTTTCTCACTAACCA
>DXSD01000056.1:0-3719 GCA_019410665.1 Fusobacterium sp. | reverse complement strand
AGACCCCGTAGGGTATGAGGTCAGAATTATCTGTACTTTCTCACTAACCATACAATAATGAGAATAAGTAATCCACCTAGAAGAATTACTCCACCATCAAGATTGATAGTTAGATTTTGGATTGTTACAGTCATTTCTGTACCTCCTATAAAATATTGGTTTCTACCTTGTTCAAGGGCAGAATAAAAGCCCCAATAAAAATTAGGGCTAATATTCTGAACTTGATAACCAATATCTTATAGTACCCATACGGGTTTCTAGGTATTTTAATTATAACAGAATAATATCAAAAAGTCAAATCACATAAGTAAAACTCTAATAAATAAAAAAGACCCCGTAGGGTATGAGGTCAGAATTATCTGTACTTTCTCACTAACCATACAACAATGAGAATGAGTAATCCACCTAGAAGAATTACTCCTCCATCAAGATTGATAATTAGATTTTGGATTGTTACAGTCATTTCTGTACCTCCTTAGATGATTTTATGTGATTCTGCCTTGTTCAAGGGCAGAATAAAAGCCCCAATAATTAAATTAGGGCTAATATTCTGAACTTAAAAAATCACAATCATCTAAGTCACCCATACGGGTTTCTAGGTACTTTAATTATAACAGAATAATATCAAAAAGTCAAATCACATAAGTAAAACTCTAATAAATAAAAAAGACCCCATAGGGTATGAGGTCAGAATAAAAGCCCCAATCGAAATTAGGGCTAATATTCTGAACTTGATTACTAACACTTATTAAATACCCATACAGGTTTCTAGGTATTTTAATTATAACAAAATAATATTAAAAAGTCAAATTACATATATCTATATCTTCTTCAACACCTTACCAAATTTCTCATAGTTAACCTTAACTCCATCATCTAAATCAAGGTCAATTTTCAATTCGGCAATATGCTTAACCTCATTAGCGTAATCTCTTAACTCTTTCAACATTGCATCTAACTCTTTTAAAGATTTTTCAGCTTGTTTCTTTTCTTTAGCAGAAGCACCATCATCAAAAGTTATTCTCTCATAGTAAGCTCTTAAATTTTCTAGCTTATCTTGATAAGGAAGTAGATATTCAGTTCTCACTCTAGCTACACTATTTTTCTCATATCTATGTAAATATATTAGAGCAGAGAAACCATTTTTCTTACCACTATTCATCAACCAGTAGATAGGTCTTTTTTGATATCTTTGTAAATGGTCAGTATAGAAATCTTTTATAAAGTAATTTCTAAGAGTAGTGTCATATTTTTCGTCCCCTTTTCTCCCTAAGACATTACAGATAAACTCTAAGTTTTTATCCAAGTTCTCTTTACCATTAAATATGATGGAAAGTATAAGAAATAAACCTGAATCTTATTTAAGATCTATAGCTGAATTTTTTATAAATGAAGATAGTGGTAATAAAGAGGAATTAGAAAAAGCTATATTAGCTAATTTAAAAGCAATAGTTCTTGAACCTTATAAATTTAAAATAGAAAATGGTGAGCCATTAGCAAAATTAACTAAAGATATATTAAAAGAATTTGAAATCGAAATTTAATTATTCCTCTCTGCTCCAATTTATGATATAATTAGTATAAGATAAAGGAGTGGTTATGGAAAAGAAATTGGAAACAAGAGAAGATAGAGTTAAAAACAAGTGGGTAGGAACTCACGTATCCACAACTGGTGGAGTATTTAATGCACCAATTAATGCTAATAAGATAGGAGCAAGAGCTTTTGCACTATTTACTAAAAATCAAAGAAGATGGGAAGCAAAACCATTAACAGATGAAGATATAATGGAGTTTAAAAATAATCTTAAAAAGTATGGATACTCTCCAGACTATATATTGCCTCATGATAGTTATCTTATCAATCTAGGAGCTGAGGATATGGATAAAAGAGAAAAATCTCTAAATGCTTTTATAGATGAAATAAGAAGATGTGAACAGCTTGGACTCAAATATCTTAATACACATCCAGGTAGTCATCTTAATGAGATAAGTGAAGAAAAATGTATTGAAAATATTGCTGATTCAATAAACAAAGCTTTAGCTGTGACTAAAGATGTAATGGTAGTATTAGAAAATACTGCTGGACAAGGTTCTAATATGGGATATGATTTTTCTCATCTAGGGAAGATTATAGAAAAAATAGAAGATAAATCTAGAATAGGGGTATGTCTTGATACTTGTCATACTCTAGCTGGTGGATATGAATTAAAAGATGAAGCTGGATATAATAAAACAATGGAGGAGTTTGAAAAACATATTGGTTTTAAATATCTAAGAGGGATACATCTGAATGATGCTAAATTTGATACTGGAAGTAAAAAAGATAGACATGATAGTATAGGAAAAGGAGTTCTAGGAGAGGAATTCTTTATTAGATTTATGAATGATAGTAGATTTGATAATATGCCAATTATTCTAGAAACTATTGACGATAGTATTTGGAAAGAGGAAATAGAGTATTTATATAGCTTGATAAAATAATAAGGAGGACTTACTATGGATTTTTTAACAAGAAGAAGTATCAGAAAATATCAAGACAGAGAAGTGGAAAAAGAGGTTATTGAGGAGCTTATGAAAACAGCTGTGGTATCTCCAAGTGGAAAAAATGGAAGACCATATGAGTTTATAGTCATTACTGATAAGGAAAAAATAAAAAAATTAGCTCATTCTAAAGAAAGTGGAGCTCAATTTGCTGATAATGCCCCTCTTATGATATTAACAGTATGGCATGAATATCCAACAGGAGAAGATGATGCTTGTATAGCTAGTACAATTATTCAACTAAAAGCTCATGAGTTAGGACTTGGTTCTTGTTGGTTACAAACTAAGGGAAAATTTGATGCTAATGGAAAACCTTGTCATGATAATATCAGAGAGATTTTAGAGATACCAGAGGATATCTATATTAGCAACTTAATATCATTAGGTTATCCAGCAGAAGAAAGACCTGCTTATACAGAAAAAGATATGGATATGAGCAAAGTACACTACAATAAATGGTAACATATGTTACTGAAATATACCTCTAATTATGATATTATTTATTTAGATAAAAAATTGAATTTGGAGGTAAATAATAATGAGTAATATTATAAAAAATATAGAGGATTCAAAATCTTTAGCTTTAAAATCTCAAATAGATTATAAAGAAAATTCTGTAGAACAACTTATATTAGCAAAAAACCAAGGGGTTACAATGATTTTATTTGCCTTTGATAAAGGAAAAGAAATCCCTACTCATACAGCTCCTGGAGATGCATTTGTTACATGCTTAGAAGGAAATGGAAAAATCATTTTAAATGGAGTAGAGCATATTCTTAAAGAGGGAGATTATATTTTAATGCCAGCTAAAGAACCTCACTCTGTACATGCTTTAGGTAAATTTAAAATGTTACTTACAATAGTAATGTAATATATAAATAAAAAACTCAAGAATATTTAATCTTTCTTGAGTTTTTTTCATTATAAATTATTTACCAATTTTTTTAAAGCTTTAGCTATACTTTTATCTTCTTCTACTTTTTTCATTTTGTTAAGTAACCAGTTTAATTCCTTCTCATCAATAGAGAGATTAGTTTTAATATAATTTTCTAACATCTCTATCTCTTGTGGCAAAAGGGCTTTTCTAGTTGATTGATTAATCTCTCCTACTGTTCCTTTTCCTTCTAAAAAAGCTATTACTTTATTCCAGTTACTATATAGATCAGTTTTTCTAAGTA
>DXSD01000055.1 GCA_019410665.1 Fusobacterium sp. | reverse complement strand
ATATAAAAATTTTAATTTTGTTTTAGGATCATTAATTGAAAATAATACTTTTAAATTTATCCCCACTGATGCTATAATTATGGCTTCTGGCTACTCTAAAAGAATGGGAAATAACAAATTAAAACTTCCATATAGAGATACTACTCTTTTAGATTACACTCTGGAAAAAATATCTCTTCTCCCTTTTTATGGAACATATGTATGTGGAAGGGAGGAATGGGTTAAAGATTTAGCTAAACAGTATAACTTCACTTATTTAGAAAATACAAAAGCTCAACTTGGTCAAAGTGAAAGTATAAAATTAGGAGTAAGAAATTCTCTTGGAGAAGGAGTTGTTTTTTTTACTGGAGATCAACCACTTCTTAGAAAAGAGACAATTTTAAAACTATTTTATAATTTCCAAAAATATAATTACATTACTATTCCCCGTATAGAGGGAGAAAATTTTTCTCCAGTATTTTTCCCTGAAAATAAAAAGAAAGAACTTCTAATCTTAGAAGGAGATACTGGTGGTAAAAAAATTATAAAGAGATCCCCTCTTCTATCTTTTGTAGACTTTGAAAATAAAATGGAGTTTATGGATGTAGACACTCCTGAAGAATATGAAAAGATAAACCTATTTGGAGAAATTTTTTAAACTGTAGATACAATAAAAAATAGCAGAGAACTTCTCTGCTATTTTTTATTAATCTATATTAAAATATCTTGGGGAAAGATTTATTACTCTCTTATTGTACTTTATTTATGTGACAACTCTGTTACAAAATAAAGTTTTTTATATTTTTATTTTAAAAAATATTTACATACATTACTCTTCAGTTGAAGAAGTTCCATATTTAGAAAGTAATTCTTGATTTTCTCTCTTTTCCTCTTCTATTTCAATTTTCTTAATAGAAAGTTTTATTCTTTGTTTTTCTTTATCTATTTCAACTATTTGAGCTTTTACAACATCTCCTACTTTGAATTTGTCCTTTAGATTTTTTACAAAATCTTTAGATGCCATTTGTGCTGGTACAAATCCATCTACTCCTTTTCCAAGAGTAACAAATAGTCCAAAATCCATTATATTTTTTATCTCTTTTTCAACAGTTTGTCCAACTTTATATGTTTCAAGAGCTACTTCCCATGGACTTTTTGTTAAAGCTTTTATACTTCCTTTTATCTTATTATCTTCCATATTTAATTCTATTACTTTAAAGTTTACAGTATCTCCTACAGAGAATTTTTTGTTAGCTTCTCCTTGCCAATTGTAATCTGATTGGTGAATAAATACATCTACTCCTGGCTCTACCTCAGCAAATAATCCAAATGGTTTAACCTCTAAAACTTTTGCAGATAGTTCCTTTCCAACTGCAAATCTTTCCTCAGCAGAATCCCAAGGATTTTCACAAAGTTGCTTAATTCCTAATTTTAATTTTCTCTCTGAAGGTACGAATTCAAGTACTCTAACTTTTACTGTATCTCCAACTTGTACAAACTCTCCAAGATTTACTCTTTTCTTATTCCATGTAAAGTCTGACATGTGGATAAGTCCCTCTACACCATCAGCTATCTCTACAAATACTCCATATGGAAGTAATTTTGTTACTTTTCCCTCTATTACAGAGTCTACTCCAACTGTTTCAGCTACTACATCCCAAGGATTTCTAGTTAAAGCTTTTATAGAAAGTTTTATATTTTTCTTTTCTGATTCAAGTGATATTATTACTCCCTTTATAATATCACCTTTCTTATACTCATTAGTTAAATTCTCTAACTTCTTCCAAGAAACCTCTGAAATATGAACAAATCCTCTTAAGTGTCCTACTTTAACTGAGATCCCAAAATCTAAAACATCAGTTACTTCAGCTTCTACAATATCTCCAACTTTTAATTCAGAGAACTCTTTCTCCTCTTTTTGTAAAGTAATATCCTTTCTAGAAAAAGTTATTTTCTTAGTTTTCTTATCCTTTTCTAATTGAATATCTTTAACCATAAGTTGAACTTCTTTTCCTATAAAAGCATCTCCATCTTTCATATTAATTTCTGAAAGAGAATTTGGTAAAAAACCTTGATGGAATAGAGCTTCTATCATATATCCACCTTTTATTCTCTTCACTATTTTCCCTGTAATAATCTCTTTTTTCTCAAAAGCTTCCTCTAATTTTTTTAGATTATCTTCCATGTCAATTCTTCTTCTAGAACCTATGATAAACTCTCCATCTTCAGTTTCTCCCACTAAAAGAATCTCCACTTCATCTCCTATGTTATAAGCTAAAAGCTCTTCATTTCTAACTCTAACACTTGTAGGTTGTCCCTGTACATCAAGATAAGCAAAATTTCTATCTCTTTGTGCAATTACTCCAGTTACTCTTACTCTTGTTTTTTCCTCTGCTGGTAAGTATTCGTTTAGCAGAGCTTCAAATTCATCATAATTTTCATTGTTATACATTAATGAATCCCCCTTATTTGATTTTCTATTTTAATTACTATTTCTTCTGGTGTCGAGGCTCCTGCAGTAATACCTATCCTCTCTTTTCCTTCAAACCATTCATTTTTCAAATCTTTTTCATCTTGAATTAAATATGTATTAGGATTATAAGCGACAGATACCTCGTATAGTTTCTTAGTGTTAGAACTAGTCTTACCACCAATAACTATTAGCATATCAACCTTTTGAGCCAACTCTTCTACTGCTTCTTGTCTAACTTGAGTAGCTCCACATACCTTATCTAATATTTTAACATTTTCATAGTTATTTTCCAAATAACTTTTTATTTTTTCTAACTTTTTTTTATTTAAAGTTGTTTGTGTAAGAAGACAATAATCTTTTTCTCTATCAATCGAAGTGTTTTGTAACTCTTCTAAATCATTGCATATAGTTACTCTTTTTCCAAAGGATATTATTCCTTTAACCTCTGGATGATTTTTATCTCCTATAAATAATATATCATACCCCTTTTTTTCCATTTCTACAAGTGTTTTTCTTATTTGAGTGACAAAAATACATGTAGCATCATATATTTCAACCTCTTTTTCTTTTAATAATTTAGATATTTTCTCTGAAGTTCCATGAGCTCTAATTATTACAACATCTCCCTTTTGTAACTCATCTGTTCCTAATAAAATATCCTTTTCTTCTACTATTTTAAATCCTTGAGTAGAAAGTTGTTGCATAACATATTCATTATGAACTAACATTCCTAATATATAGATTTTCTTCCCTTTATTTTTTTCATCACTAGAAACTTTATAGCACATATCAATAGCACTAGCGACTCCAAAACAAAATCCCATATGTTTCGCTCTTATAATCTCCATAATTATTCCTCATTAAATTTTTTTACTTCAATTAAATCTACTAATGCTTCTAACATCTCATCTTCATCTGGTCCATCTGCTATAAGTTCTAATTTTCTTCCTTGCTCTGCTGCTAATAGCATAAGTCCCATTATACTTTTTCCATTGATCTCTTCATCATCACACTTTACTGTAATGTCTGAATCATATCCAGTTACTAATTGAACAAATAGTGATGATGGTCTAGCATGAAGTCCTGCTTTATTTTTAATCTCTACGATTCTACTTTTCATAAAATAACTCCCTTTTATTTCAAATTTACATACTCTTTTAATATATTCTTAACCTCTTCTGAAGATTCACATTTTAAAAGTAAATCTCTTATCTTTGAGACCTCTTTATAATTTAAATTTCTAATCAGAGATTTAGCCTGGATTATTGATGTTTCTACCATACTAAGATCTGTTATCCCTAAACTTATAAAGGCTACTATAGCTTTAGCTTCTCCTGCTAATTCTCCACAAATAGAGACTTTTTTACTATATTTATCCCCTGCTTTTTTAACTTGATAAATTGCCCTAAGCACAGCAGGATTATATCCATCATACAACTCTCCTACAGTTTCAGAAAGTCTATCTGTAGCTAAAAGATACTGAGTTAAGTCATTAGTTCCAATACTTAAAAAGTCAGCCTCCCTAGCAAAATCTTCAGCCATTAAAATAGCTGATGGAACCTCTATCATTACACCTATTTCAATATTTTCATTGAATTCTATCTTTTCTTCCTTTAACTCTTTTTTAGCAAGATTTAAAATCCTATTAGCTTCCTTTATTTCAGAAAGATTAGTTATCATTGGATACATTATTTTTATATTTTTTTCAGCTGACAATCTTAATATAGCTCTCAACTGAGTTTTAAAAATCTCCTTATTTTTTAAAGAAAATCTAATTCCACGCAATCCTAAAAAGGGATTTGTTTCCTCTTGCATCTTAAAATACGATAACTGTTTATCTGCTCCAATATCTAAGGTACGAATAACAATTGGTTGCTCATTAGAAAAATTTTTTAAAATCTCACGATAAATTTTTAGCTGATTTTCTTCACTTGGAAACTCTGAACTTTTCATATACAATAACTCTGTTCTTAAAAGCCCTACTCCATATATTTTTTTTATATCTAAATCAGTTAACTTATCATGATCACTATCTCCAAGATTTAAATAAAGATTTATAACCTTTCCATCTTTAGTTACAGATTGAAGATTAGCACTCTCTTTGATCTTTTGCACTTTAAAAGTGAACTCTTCTATTTTTTTCTCATATAAAGCAATCTCTTCTTCATCTGGATCTGCTACTACACGTCCTGCTTCCTCTGTAGTATCTAGAATAATTTTCTCTTTCCAATTATGATTAAATATATCATTTACTCCCATAAGAGTAGGAATCTTAAGTGCTTTAGCTAAGATTGCAACATGTGAAGTCTCTCCCCCATACTCCATAATAATCCCTTTTAGATTAACTCCTTCTCTATGGAGCTTTAATAATTCAGTTGGATATATCTCTTTAGTAATAAGAATTTTATTATGGAATTTAAGATAACTTTCATCAGCACATTTAAGAACATCTAAAAGTCTATTAGAAACATCTTTTATATCTAAACCTCTTTGTCTATATATAGGACTATCTATATTTTCAAAAAGTTTTATAAATTTATTTGTTGTTTCAATTATAGCAACTTCCACTTTTTTCTGTTCTTTTTTAATAACTTTCCTTATATCAGATATATACATAGGGTCTTTCAATAATAAAATATGAGCATCTATCATAGATAGCTCATTTAAATCAATTCTTCCATTTAAATCTTTTTTTAAATCTATCAATGATAATTCTGCCTTTTTTAAGCAATCTTCAAACTTTTCTAACTCTTTTTCTATCTCCTCTAGTTGGATATATTCAGTTTCTGTCTGTAAATAAGTATCCTTATCAAGATAGGTTTCTCCTATAACAATACCCTCATAAGCACATTTACCCGATAAATATTCCATTGAAAAATGCACCCCTTTTAAACACTGTATAACTACTTAAAATTATAACTTATTTTAGTTTTTTTTTCAATTTTTTTAATTAATAAAAAAAATATATTTTACATCAAAAAATAGTTGATTATATTATGAACATGTGTTAAAATTTCTAGTAATAAAATTAATGTAATAAATTAAATGTGTGTATAACTTTAATTCTGTATATAAAGCGTTTTGAAATTTTATAATCTAATCTATAATAAAACAAGGAGGATTTTTTAATGAACACAATGTTAGAAATGTTTGGTGTAAACTATTTCTCAGAGCTTGAGTTAAAAAATAGAGTCCCAAGCTCAATTTTTAAGAAATTTAAAGCTGTCCAAGCAGGAGATGCTGAGATGTCTTTAGAGGTGGCAGATGTTATTGCTAATGCTGTCAAAAGTTGGGCAACTGAAAAGGGAGCTACTCACTTCACTCACTGGTTTCAACCTCTTACTGAACTTACTGCTGAAAAGCATGAGTCTTTTATCTCTGTTACCTCTGAAGGTTCTATTATGTCTCAATTTTCTGGAAAAGATCTTATTAAAGGGGAAGCAGATACATCATCATTTCCAAATGGTGGATTGAGATCTACATTTGAAGCTCGTGGATATACAGCTTGGGATACTAGTTCTCCTATGTTTATAAAAGGGGAAGGAATGACAAAATCTTTATACATTCCTACTGCTTTTGTTGGTTATAATGGAGAAGCTCTAGATAAAAAAGTTCCTCTTTTAAGATCTATAAAATCAATTGAATCACAAGCCTTAAGAATTCAAAGATTATTAGGAGATTTCAATACAAAACATATAAATGTAACTTTAGGAGTTGAACAAGAATATTTCCTTGTAGAAAAAGAGTTTTGGGATAGAAGACAAGATCTTGCCCTAGCTGGAAGAACTCTTTTTGGTAACCTACCTCCTAAAGGTCAAGAGATGAACGACCATTACTATGGAACGATTAAAGAAAGAGTTGAGATTTTTATGTCTGAACTAGATTCTGAGCTTTGGAAGCTTGGAGTAATGGCAAAAACTAAACATAATGAAGTGGCTCCAAATCAATTTGAGATTGCCCTTATGTTTACAACTGCCAATGTATCTGTAGACCAAAACCATTTAGCTATGGACACTATTAAAAAAGTAGCTAATAGACATGGTCTAGCTGCTCTTTTACATGAAAAACCTTTCCATGGAGTAAATGGGTCTGGAAAACATTGTAACTGGTCATTAGCTACTGATACTGGTATAAATATTTTTGATCCTGACAATTTAACTACAGATAACTTACAATTTCTACTTTATACGATGGCTGTAGTAGAAGGTATTGATAGATATGCTGATGTTTTAAGAGCTTGTACAGCTACTCCTGGAAATGATCACAGACTTGGAGGACATGAGGCTCCACCAGCTGTAATCTCTATATTTTTAGGGGAACAACTACAAGAATTATTTGAAAAAATAGGAAAAGCTGACTTCTTAGAGTCTACTGACATAAATGAAACTATAGATATTGGAGTTCGTATTCCAAAAATAGCAAAAGATTTATCTGATAGAAATAGAACATCTCCTTTTGCTTTTACAGGAAATAAATTTGAATTTAGAATGCCTGGATCTAGTGCTTCTGCCTCTACTCCTGTATTTATGATAAATACTATTGTAGCAGATATCTTAAAAGAGTATGCTGATTTCCTAGAAAAAACTGATCCAACAAAAAATATTAATAAATATATTATTAAATTAATCAAAGAGAGATACAATTCACATAAAAGAATTATTTTTAATGGAAATGGATATGAGAACTCTTGGATTGTTAGAGCTAAAGAATTAGGATTATCAAATTTAAAAAATACTATAGAGGGAATTCCAGTATATATCAAAGAGGAAACTATAGAATTATTTGAAAGAAATGGAGTTCTTTCTAGAAATGAACTTTACTCTAGATTTAAAGTATATAGTGAAAGATATAATAAACAAACTAATATTGAAATATCTACAGCTATTAGAATGGCTAGAAATGAGATTTATCCATGTATTATAAAATATGTAACTAATATTTCTCAAATGATCAATAGTGTTAGAGAAGCTTTAAAAGAAGAGGAGTTTATTCAATTTGATAAGGAACATTTAATCAAAGTTATAGGATATAAAAATCAACTTAAAAATACTATCACAGAGTTAAATGAAGGTTTAAAAACTGCTATGAATATCTCTGATGAGTACGAGAGAGCTTGTTTCTATCATTCAAAATTAGTCCCAGTATTAAATGAAATGAGAACAGTGGTAGATGCCTTAGAATTACTAGTGGATAAAACTGTTTGGCCAATACCTACTTATTACGATCTACTATTTAGATTATAAAAAAATATATTGACATTTTTGTAAAAAAGTTATATTATAACTCTAACAAAGAAATTAACCATCAAGAGAAACTGAGGGACTGGCCCTGAGACGTTTCAGCAACCTGCCTATTGGTGTGGTGCTAATTCCAGACAGATGGATAGAACTAGTATTTACAGGTCTATTAAATCTCTATTACTTGATGGTAATAGAGATTTTTTTATTAGGAGGTTACAAATGATAGAGATACAAAAAATTAATAAGGTATATCCTAATGGTTATCATGCTGTTAAAGATGTATCTTTAGAGATAAAAACAGGTGATATATTTGGAGTAATCGGACTTAGTGGGGCTGGAAAATCCTCTTTAATAAGACTTTTAAATAGATTGGAAGAGCCTACAAGTGGTAAAATTATAATCGATGGTGTAGATATAACTGCCCTTTCTAAAAAAGAGCTACTTGAAAGAAGAAAAAAAATAGGGATGATCTTCCAACATTTCAATCTATTAGCCTCTAGAACAGTTGGAGAAAATATAGCTTTTTCTCTAGAGATTGCTGGGTGGAAAAAAGCAGATATAGATAAAAGGGTTTTAGAACTACTGGAAGTTGTTGAGTTAACTGATAAAAAAGATTACTATCCTTCCCAATTATCAGGGGGACAAAAACAAAGGGTTGCTATAGCAAGAGCTCTTGCTAACAATCCAGATATACTTCTATCTGATGAGGCTACTTCAGCACTTGATCCTAAAACTACAAAATCAATACTTGAATTAATAAAAAATATTCAGAAACAATTTGGGCTTACTGTTGTTATGATAACTCATCAAATGGAGGTTATTAGAGATATTTGTAATAGAGTAGCTGTAATGGCTGATGGAAAAATTGTAGAATCTGGAAGTGTACATCATATTTTCTCTAATCCTCAAACAGCTATAACTAAGGAATTAATATCTTATCTTCCTGGAGTAGAAGAGAAAGGTATTGAAATAATGAAAACTAAAGGAAAATCAATAGTTAAACTTGAATTTTTAGGAACTATTGCTGAAGATCCTATTATCTCTCAAGCAGTTAGAACTTTCAATATCGACTTTAGTATAATAGGAGGGTCAATTGATCATCTTTCTACTATGAAAGTTGGACACTTATTTATTGAATTATCTGGGGACATGGATCAACAACAAGAGGCTATCAACTGGTTTAAAAATGAAGCTGGAGTACTTACAGAGGTGATATACAATGGTATTTAGTATGATATGGACATCTACATTAGAAACACTATATATGGTTTTCTTCTCTACTTTTTTCTCTCTTCTAATAGGTTTTCCAATAGGAATACTTCTCACTGTAACTAAAGAGGGAAATATTTTAGAAAGACCAAAACTTAATAAGATTTTAGATTTTGTTATTAACACATTAAGATCTTTCCCATTTATTATTTTAATGATACTCCTTTTCCCTCTTTCAAGGGTAATTGTAGGAACAACAATAGGAAGTACAGCTGCTATAGTTCCGCTTTCAATTTCAGCTGCACCATTTGTAGCAAGAATGATAGAGGGAGCTTTAAATGAAGTTGATAAAGGTCTTATTGAAGCTAGTTCTAGTATGGGAGCAAGTAACTGGACAATAATTTTTAAAGTTATGATTCCAGAAACTATGCCTCATATTCTTCATGGAATAACAGTTACTGTAGTAAGTCTTATAGGATTTTCTGCTATGGCAGGAACTATTGGTGCTGGAGGATTAGGAGATCTAGCTATTAGATTTGGATATCAAAGATTTAAAACTGATATTATGATCTATGCTGTAATTGTAATTATTATAGTAGTTCAACTACTTCAATCACTAGGAAACTATTTAGTTTATAGAGCAAAGAAAAATAGATAATTAACAATAAAATTATAAAACAAGGGAGAGGATAATATGAAAAAATCTTTCAAAACACTTTTATTAGCAGGACTTTTAGTCTTAGGAACAAATGTATTAGCAGGAGAGTTAAAAGTAGGAGCAACACCTGTACCACATGCTGAACTTTTAAATCTAGTAAAAGATGATTTAAAAACTCAAGGAGTTGATCTTAAAATAGTAGACTTCACTGACTATGTTACTCCTAACTTAGCTTTAGCTGATGGAGAGATAGATGCAAACTTTTTCCAACACTATCCTTATTTAGAAAAATTTGTTAGTGAAAGAGGATTAAAACTTGTTTCAGCTGCCAAAATACATGTAGAACCACTTGGGGTATTCTCTAATAAATTTAAAAAACTTGAAGATATTCCTGCTAAATCTACTATAGCTATTCCTAACGATCCATCTAATGGAGGTAGAGCACTTATTCTTTTACATAATAAAGGACTTATCAAATTAGAGGATCCTACTAATCTATATGCAACAGAGTTTGATATTATAGAAAACCCTAAAAAACTTAAGTTTAAACCTATTGAAGCACCTCAACTTCCTAGAGTTTTACCAGATGTTGCTGCAGCTGTTATCAATGGTAACTATGCTTTAGAAGCTGGATTTTCACCTGTAAAAGATGCCTTAACTTTAGAGGGAGAGGAATCTCCATATGCTAATATTATAGCTGTAAGAGAGGGAGATGAGAAAAGAGAGGATATAGTTAAATTAATTAATGCTCTTCAATCTGAAAAAGTAAAAGAGTATATTCTTGAAAATTATAATGGTGGAGTTGTTGCTACATTCTAATTTTAAAATTTAATAATGGGGCTATTGCAATAAAGTGCAATAGCCCCATTTAAAAAAGTTTTTGTAACTATTCAGGTAGAAATCAACTAAAGAAAACTCAAAGAATTGTGTAAGTTATGAAAAGAAGTTAGATTAACTCAGCGAAATCGAACGCTAAAAAATGCAATAAGTCGAAGACTTAACCCTTGCATTTTTAGTGAGATAAGCCATAGTTAATCAACTTCTTAGAATATGGAACAATTCTTAGTTTTCTTCTTAAGATGTGAAATACCTGAGCAGTAACAAGTTTTTATTATTAATTATCTAAAGGAACTTCCCCTTTCTCTGTCCAACATTCAACACCAGTTCTATCACTTAATACATTGATACTGAATACAGGATCTTTTCCTTTTTTTCTCTCTTCAATATAGTGCTCTAAAGTTTCAATAGCTGGGTTTCTTAAAATATATATAGCATAGATATTAAATATTGCCATAAAAGCCATAAATAAATCTGCTATATTCCATACTAATGAAGATTCCCTAACAGCTCCAAAGAAAACCATAAGTATTACTAAAACTCTAAAAATTTGTATTTTTATCCCTTTATCAGCATTTAAATACTCTAAATTTGTTTGTCCATAATAGTAATTTCCAATTATTGTTGTATAAGCAAATAATAAAATACATAATAATAAGAAAATATCTCCAAATCCTCCCAGTTGACTTTTCATAGCCTCTTGTGTTAAACCAATTCCATCTAAATTTTGTCCCAACACTCCTGAAAATAATATAATAAATGCAGTAGCAGTACAAACTCCTAGTGTAGTTACATATACTCCTAAAGTTTGTATTAAACCTTGTTTAACTGGATGAGATGCTGATGCTGATGCTCCTGCATTTGGAGTACTTCCCATTCCCGCTTCATTTGAAAAAAGTCCTCTTTTTACACCTTGCATTACAACCATACCTAGAGTTGCTCCACCAAAAGCTTTTAATCCGAAAGCATTAGTTATTATCAAAGTTATAATTGAAGGTAACATAGAAATATTCTTAATTACCACAAAAATAGCTACTAAAAGATAACTCACTCCCATTAATGGAACGATTATTTCAGAAACTTTAGCTATTCTCTGCATTCCCCCATAAATAACTAAAGCAGATAGGATTACTATTACTATTCCACTTGTCAATCTATCTATACCACTAAAGTTCTCAATGGCAATAGTCATTGTATTAGCTTGAACTGCATTAAATATTAAACCATAAGTTATAGTTAACAATATTGAAAAAGCTATTCCCATCCATTTCTTTCCCATTCCTTTCTCCATATAGAAAGCTGGGCCACCTCTAAAAGTTCCATCTTTTTTCTCTTTATATATCTGAGCTAGAGTGTTCTCAACAATACTTAAACTTCCCACTATTAGAGTTAAAATCCACATCCAAAATACTGATCCTGGCCCTCCTAGAGATATAGCTATTGCAACCCCAGCTAAGCTTCCTGTTCCAACTTTAGATCCTGCACTTACACAAAAAGCCTGAAAAGGTGAGATTCCATTACCACTTTTTTTCTCAAACATTATTGAAAACATCTCTTTTATTTGAGTTAAATTTGAAAATTTCAATTTAAAAGTAAAATACAATCCCGATCCAATAAGCAAAATAATCAGGACATATCCCCATAAAATACCATTAATAAAACCTACTATATTATTTAACATTTTTCCTCCATTTTAAAATATTGATAATTTTAATTCTCTTGATAGATCTTCAAGAACATGAATTCCTCCAATTGAGTTTCCTTTTTTATCTAGTGATGGTCCATAAACACCTATTCCTAATTTTCCAGGAACTACTGCTACAATTCCACCACCTACTCCACTTTTACAAGGAATTCCTACCCTTACCGCAATCTCTCCAGACATATCATAAGTTCCACAAGTAACCATCAAAGTTTTTATTATAGTTGCTATTCTCTTATTTATAACCTCTTCACCTTTACTTGTCACTCCATTATTTGATAAAAATAATCCTAACTTAGCTAAAGTATATGCAGAAACCTCAATTGAACACTGTTTAAAATAAACTTCAAGAGCATCTTCGACATTCCCCTCTATAATTCCATCATTTTTTAAAAAATATCCCATAGCCCTATTTTTATTCCCTGTTTCACTCTCACCACAATAAATTTTATAGTTTACATCTAAAGTATCATCTTCTGTTATTTTCTTGAAGAATTCAAGAACTCTTTGAAACTTCTCTCTAGCATCTTTTCCTTTAATCATTGAAGCAACTGCTATAGCACCTGCATTTATCATTGGATTATATGGTTTTTTTCTACTAGAAGTCTCTAATTTTCTAATGGAATTAAAAGGATCTCCTGAAGGCTCCATTCCCACTTTTGAAAATACATACTCCTCTCCATTATCTAAAATAGCTAACATTAAAGTTACTATCTTAGATATACTTTGAACAGTAAACTTAGTTTCCCAATCTCCAGCTGAGTATAAATTTCCTTCGTTATCTAATATACATATTCCTAAAGCATCCTTTTTTGCTTTATCTAACTCTGGAATATAATCAGCTACTTTTCCTTCTTTTGTTATTACTACATTTTTTTTCACTAATTTACTAAGTAATTCTTGCATCAAAAACACCTCTTCTAATATATATAATTATTTTGTATGTTTTTAAATCATTTCGATATAAATCATATC